>JAFSGZ010000038.1 GCA_017440545.1 Oscillospiraceae bacterium | reverse complement strand
TGCAGTTTGATTTTCTGCCTATAACATAGGCATCGGTTACACTTGAAACCTCGCTTTGTCTTAAAACATCAGCCTCAATTTCAAGCAGTACTGTTACATTTAAATTGGTGCTGTTGCCGCGACTGCCCGGCTCGGCAGAAAGCTTTATTATATTAAGACTTGCCCTTAAAATGTCGCCGTCCTCAGCGCCTGCTGCTGACATAACCTGATTTATGGGTAGGCTATAGCTTATACTTTTAGGCTGTGAGTCATCTGCGCACATATATGAAATAGAAAGCTCAATATCGCCCTTTATAATTATTTTACCCGAGATTATTTTGCTGTCTTGTATGCTTGCATTGGCATTCATTTTTACAACCGAGGTAATTTCGCTTTCATTAAGCTCATATTCCTCGCTGACGCTAAAGCTTTCGGATGCAGTTAAAATGGGAATAATCATAGGCACGCTTTGCATTCTTTTTTGCACCTTTTCACCCTCTATATCCGAGGCGATGCAAAGCTCTTTAATGCATTTTACCTGTGTTTTTGCAAAAAGTGTTGCTCTAAGTTCAAAGCGCCGTGCGCTCATAGGCTGACAGCCGACATAATCGGTTTTGATTTTTACCCTAACGCTTGCATTTTGACAATCATCTTTAAGCTCTGCCGATTTAGAAAATGGGATTTGAGTTTCAAAGCTTGAAATTTTACCCTCGGGGGTAAGATAAACAAGACGCATAAATGCCGTTCCCGAAATTGTAATTTTGCTCTCTTCTGCCCTTTTTGATGAGATGCGGGGCGAAAGGGTACATTTTAATATTCTTTCTATGTCGCCACAGTAGTCGGGAAGAACTATATCGCTGTCCACCCCTATTTCAAGCACAGCATTGTAAATAAAACAGTTTTCATTTATCTGGCAGTTTTTTATATTAGCTTGCACTTAACCTCACTCCTTGTTATATATCTATTAGTTAAATATATTTTTACAAAAAGTTAAATATTCCTTTTATTGACATTTATATTAATTACGATACAATATAATATAAAGGGAGTTGGTTTTATGCAGTACAAAAAGATATTATTAATAGTAAACCCAAAGGCTGGGCTTAGCAATTTTTCGCGTTATAATGTATTTGATATAATAGTTGAATTTTGCGAAAACGACTGCATCACAACCACCTTTACAACACTCAAAGAGGGCGATGCCACAAGGCTTACAGAAGAATATGCCAAGGACTATGATATGATAGTCTGCAGCGGTGGCGACGGCACCTTAAACGAAACCGTTTCTGCCCTGATGCGAAAGGGAATTAACATCCCCATAGGATATATCCCCTCGGGAAGCACAAACGATATGGCGCGCACACTTGAAATCCCTTTAAAGGTAAAAAGGGCAGCAAAGCTTATTATGTCAAGCGACGCTAAACCTTTTGATGTGGGAAAGTTCTGCGACGACAAATATTTTTGCTACACTGCATCATTCGGCGCATTTACAAAGGTTTCCTATTCAACCCCGAGAAAGCTTAAAAATATTTTTGGACACATGGCTTATATATTCAAAGGTATAAGCTCTGCCATAGAAGAGCTTGTTCCTATAAATGCCAAAATTGAGGCAGACGGCGAAATTTACGAGGGCGAATTTATATTAGGCGGAATTTTCAATGCCAAATCGGTTGGCGGACTTGTAAGGCTCGATAAATCAGATGTTTTGCTTGACGACGGAAAATTCGAACTGCTGTTAATTAAAAACCCAAAAAATCTTGATGTTTTAAACAAAATTCTGAATGGACTTACTAAGCAAAAGTTCGATAATGAACATATTATTATGAAAAAGGTAAGCTCGGCAGTATTTACCTTTGAGGATGAGGTGCCTTGGTCGCTTGATGGCGAATTTGGCGGCAAAACTAAAAGGGCAGAAATTAAAAATTTACACAATGCAATCAGTATCATAAGATAAAGAATATCCGCAAGGCTGAGGCTTTGCGGATATTTACTTTTTAAAAATATTATGGTATAATATTCTAAAATAATAAAATGGAGTATTTTATGGTACAGCTTGGAAAAATTAAAATAGAGAAGCCGGCAGTTTTAGCCCCTATGGCAGGCTTTACAAGCAGTGCCTTTAGACAGATTTGCAGTGAATTTGGCGCCGCATTTACAGTTAGTGAAATGATTTCGGCAAAGGCGCTCTGCTTTCAGGATAAAAAGACAAATGCGCTTATAAAATTTTGCGACGCTGAGCGTCCTTTCGGATTTCAGCTTTTTGGAAGTGAGTGTGACACTCTTTCTGAGGCGGCAAGAATTTTAGAGAGTTACAACCCCGATTTTATTGATATTAATATGGGCTGTCCCGTTCCTAAAATTGCAGGCAACGGGTGCGGAAGTCACCTCCTTAAAACTCCCAAGCTTGCAGGAGATTTAGTTTATGCCGTTAAAAAGGCAGTAAACATTCCCGTAACAGCTAAAATCCGCATAGGCTGGGATGAAAATTCCTTAAGCGGAATTGATTTTGCCAAAAGACTTTGCGACAATGGAGTTGACCTAATATCCGTTCACGGCAGAACACGCGAACAGATGTATAAACCCACCGTTAACATTGATTATATAGGAGAAATTAAAAGGGCTGTGTCGGTTCCCATAGTTGCAAACGGCGATGTTGACAGTTTAGACAGTATGAAAGAAATGCTAAACCGCACAGGGTGCGACCTTGTGATGATAGGCAGAGCCGCGCTCGGAAATCCCTTTATTTTTAGAGAGCTTTGCGGTCAAAAGCAAGACATAAGCTTTAAGCAAAAAATGGACACCGTAATTCGTTTGGCAGAGCTTGAAAGCAAAAACAAAGGCGAGCATTTAGGAATTTTAGAGTTAAGACGTCATCTTCCCTTTTTCTTTAAAGGATTAAGAGGAGCGGCAGAATTCAGACGCAGAGCAACCTCGGTTAACAGCATTGATGATATAATTTTACTTACAAAGGAAGCACAAATGCACTTTGAGGAGGAAAATAAATGAAATTAGAAAAAAACAATAAGTACCTTACTATTGCAATTTACAGCTTTTTAGTTATTGCGGCGGCAATAATATTAATCTTTTCCTTTATATTCCCCGAGCGAGTGCTTGGAATATTTACCTTTACTATGAATATGCTGCTCCCCGTAATACTTGGATTTGCAATAGCTTTTATTTTAAATCCACTTGTTAATCTTTTCGAGAACAAAGTTTTTTCAAAGCTTTTTAAAAAAGCAAAAAAAGGCTCTCTTCGTGCCCTTTCGCTTGTTGCTACTTATATAATCTTTTTAGGGCTTATCGCGGCATTTTTAACCATTGTCGTTCCCTCAATTATTGAAAGCTTTACCGACCTTATTAATAACCTCCAACAATATTATAATTCGGGTATAAAAATTTTAGAGGATTTACTCGAGAAATATAATATTGACCCCTCTGTGCTTGAATCATTTGACGACTTAGGCTCGCAGCTTGTTTCATATATCGTTTCGACAATGAAATCTATTATGCCGGCTCTTTACGGAATTACAATGTCGGTAACAGGTGTTGTTAAAAACATCTTTGTGGGATTTGCGTTTTCAATTTATATGCTCTCTTCAAAAGAAATTTTTGCAGGTCAGGTTAATCGTCTTTTGACCATTTTTACAAAGCCTATCACAAAAGAGCGTGTGCTATTTGTTGGCAGACTTGCAAACAACACATTTAGTAAATACATCACAGGTTATATTTTAGACTCAACCATTGTCGGCATTATATGCTATATTGTAATGCGACTTTTCGGTTGGCCCTATCCCGAGCTTATAAGCCTTACAATAGGCGTTACAAATATGATTCCGTTCTTTGGTCCATTTATCGGCGGTGTACCGAGTGCACTTTTAATTATGCTTGTAAATCCTTGGCAGGCGCTGTTCTTTATTATATTTATTGTTGTACTTCAGCAAATCGACGGCAACTTTATCTGCCCCAGAGTTTTAGGACAGCAGGTTGGACTTTCTCCCTTCTGGGTTATCACTGCGATTATTGTAGGCGGTTCACTTTTTGGAATTGTTGGTATGCTTATAGGAGTTCCAACCTTTGCAGTTATCTATTCCATCGCAAAAATGTATATTGCACGTAAAGAGCGCCAAAAGGGAATTATTACAGAAAAGGAAAAACCCGAAAATGAAGCTTAAATATTTTATATGGGATTTTGACGGCACACTTCTTGACACATATCCGCACACCACCACAGCCTTTGTAAATGTTCTTAAAAAACACGGCAAAGAGGTTGATTTTGACGAGGCTATGAATTTACTACGCTTCTCATTTGAAGCGGCAAGAAAGCATTTTAAACTTACAGAACAAATGTGGCAGGATTTTTTACACGACTCTCACATCCTTTGGTTTGAGCCAAACCCCTTTCCCTATGCTGAAATTGAAGATGTTTTAAAAACTGTTGTAGAGCGTGGCGGCAAAAATTATTTATACACCCACCGAAACAACACTTCGCTTGAATATTTAAATCATTTTGATTTGCTTAAATACTTTGAGGATTATGTCACCTTTGAAAGTAAAGCTTTCGCCTTTAAACCCGCGCCCGATTGTGTAGATTACCTTGTCAATAAACATTCGCTCGATAAAAGCCTTACTTGTATGGTTGGCGACCGCGAGGTTGACATCGGTTCGGGCAAAAATGCAGGCTGTAAAGCAATTTTATTTGACCAGCGCTTTTTATCCCCACAAACCGAGGCGGATGTTACTGTTACAAATTTAAATCAAATTAAAGACTATATAGCATAAAAAAGATGCGAAAGCAAAAGCTTTCGCATCTATTTTTTTGCTGTCAAAAAGTTTATTTTTTGCATAAGATAAAGCGTGGGCCCCACAGTTTTTAAAATTCGCGCATAGAGGTGGGGCGGTGGGACAGCGCGTCTCTTTAAAATAGCTGCCCCGCGTTTTACTATGCGCTTTATATAAAAAAAGAGCCAATCTTACGATTGGCTCTTTTTGGTATAACGAAATTTAAATTATTCGTTGATAGCTGTAACAACGCCTGAACCTACTGTTCTACCACCTTCACGGATAGCGAAGCGGAGACCGGGCTCGATAGCGATTGATGTGATAAGCTCAACATCCATCTCTACGTTATCGCCAGGCATGCACATCTCTGTGCCTGCAGGGAGAGAAACAACGCCTGTTACGTCAGTTGTTCTAAAATAGAACTGGGGACGATAGTTGTTAAAGAAAGGTGTGTGACGGCCGCCTTCGTCCTTTTTAAGAACGTAAACTTGACCGTGGAACTTTGTGTGGGGGTTGATGCTGCCGGGCTTACAAAGAACCTGACCACGCTCGATTTCAGTTCTCTGAATACCACGCAGCAGAGCACCGATGTTATCACCAGCCTGAGCTTCATCCAGCAGCTTGTGGAACATCTCGATACCGGTTACTACGTAAGGCTTCTTCTGCTCGTTAGACAGACCAACCAGCTCAACCTGATCATTTACATGCAGAGTACCACGCTCTACACGACCGGTAGCAACAGTA
>JAFSGZ010000037.1 GCA_017440545.1 Oscillospiraceae bacterium | reverse complement strand
TTATCGGTAGGGATTTTCATTACCTCGGTTATAAATTCCCAAGCCCATTTTGTAGCCTCAACCTTAAAATAATCACCAAATGAAAAGTTTCCGAGCATCTCGAAAAATGTTCCGTGACGTGAGGTTTTACCAACCCTTTCAATATCGGGCGTTCTAATACATTTTTGGCAGGAGGTAACCCTTTTTGATGGAGGCGTTGCCTGACCTAAAAAGTATTTTTTTAACGGTGCCATGCCCGAGTTAATTAAAAGCAAGCTGTTGTCGTCAATAGGAACAAGAGGGAAGCTTGAGAGGCGTTTGTGTGCCTTGCTTTCGTAAAATGATAAGAACTCTTCTCTTATCTCATTTAGTCCCATCCATTTCATAGTTTAAAAAACCCTTTCTCATAAAAAAATAAACCTATCGCCCCGAAAAAAATGGGACGATAGGTAAAATCTACCGCGGTACCACCCAAATTGCTAAAAAAATTTAGCCCCTTGTGTCAAAAGACTGCCCGGTAACGCTTGGCGGCGGCATAACTCATCGCTATGCAGCTCGGGAATGGCTAATTTATAAGGTGTCTTGCAAAACTCTCAGCTTATAGATTTGCTCTCTGTAAAGTCCTTTATAAATTTAATTCCGTCAAAGCTTTTTTACAAAAATATTATATACTTTTTGCATTAATTTGTCAACGAATTATTTTACAAAACCAGCCTCGTATAATTTATCACAAATATTTTTAAATACAGGGGCACAGCTAAGTGCGCCCGAGTTTCCGCCCTCGCACAAAACAACAATGGTATATTGAGGATTTTCGGCGGGATAAAAACCCGAAAACCAAGCCTGAACCATAGCCTCTCCGTTTGAATACCAACCTGTTTCAGCAGATGCTGTTTTTCCGCCTGCTAAAAGATTTTGAGGCTTAGCTGTTCGGCCTGTGCCTGAGGTTACGGTGTATATCATAAAATCTTTTATTGTTTCTGCAACATTTTGCGGCATAACACGCGCTGTTTTTTCGTTTTTATAATCGACTTTGTTTCCGTTATTGTCAATAGTTGCCTTTACAAGCGTAGGAGTAACTAAATATCCGCCATTTGCGGCCGCGCTAACTATTTGCGAAATGTGCAGGGGAGTTGCCATTAAGCTTCCTTGCCCAAAGCTTATGTTTGCAAGCTCTGTGTCATAATTAATGCTGTCTACGCTTGGTATACTGCCCGATGAACAAACAATATTATCACAAATTTTAATGCTTTTTCCAACTCCCATAAGCGATGTTAAGCTAAGGAGCCTTACTTTTCCAATGGAAAGTCCGAGTCTTATAAAATAAGGATTGCAGGAATTTGCAAATGCAGTTTTCATATTGCAATATCCGTGCCCCTCAAGCTTATGGCAGTTAAAAACTGTATCGCCTATTTTAATGTTTCCTGTGCAGGTGTGAGAGAAAGATGTGTTTATATCCTTTATAAGTGCGGCGGCAGATACAACAATTTTGTAGGTTGAGCCTATGTTGTATGCAGATAAATTTCGATTTAAAAGGGAAGAATCATTTGAATTTATGCTGTTAGATATTTTTTCTCTTTCAAACTGTGGAAGACTTACTCCCGCAAGAATTTCACCTGTTTTAGTGTCTGTAACAAGTACACTTCCGTTGCCGTTTAAAAGTAAAGAAGCATTTTCAACTATTTTTTGAATTTTGCTGTCAATGGTTAAAACCACGCCGCCTTCACTTTTGTAGTTTTTGTTTACTGTTTGAGGCTCAACCCCCGATAGCGTTCTACCTAATGCATCTGTTTTGTATCTTAGCAAAAGCTCGCCCGAACATTCCTTTAGCGTCTCATTATAAGCTTTTTCGATGCCCGATAGTCCTTTAGATAGGCTTTGGTCGCAGTACCCTATAAAATGCTTGCATATAGAATTTAAGGAATATCTTTGTGAGGTTAAAAATATTTTTACATCATCGCTTTCGGCAATGAATTTATCACTTTTAAAAATAAACGGAGTTGATTTTGAAAACTTTTCTTCAATTTCTTTGAATTTTTGTTCATCTAAAACAGAATGTAAATAAGTTTTGCTTTTAATAGATGGAGAAACAGCAACCGTGTAGCTGCTATCTGTGTAAACAAGCGGTGTGTTATTTCGGTCGTAAATCATACCGCGCGTTTTATCAACAGACAATAAAAAACTGTTTGATGAATTAACTGATGTAGAAATAAATGTGTCTTGCGAAATATAATAAACCCGAAAAATTAACGCAGTTATTGAAAACAATATAAATGAATAAACCAAAACCGACCGTTTGTGAGTCATAAATACATCTCCTAAAAGGTAGTTAATGTATTATTCCCAAAAACAGTCGGTCTTATTTAATTTATTTTAAATTCCAGTCAATAGGAGAAATATTGTGCTGAATTAAAAATTCATTAGTTTTTGAAAAATGCTTACAACCGAAAAATCCGTTGTAGGCAGAAAGGGGGCTCGGGTGAACGGTTGAAAGCTTTTTGTGAATTGGATTTGTAATAATAGATGCCTTGTTTTTTGCATTGGCACCCCAAAGAATAAAAACAATGGGTGTCTGTCTTTCATTAAGTGCTGAAATAACTCTGTCGGTAAAAATCTCCCAACCCATTCCTTTATGGCTGTTGGGATGTCCTTCGCGAACAGTTAAAACTGTGTTTAAAAGAAGAACACCGTTTTTTGCCCAAGAGGTAAGCTCACCGTGTGAGGCAGTTTCTATACCTAAATCGTCTTTAAGTTCTTTGAAAATATTAACAAGTGAGGGTGGGGGCTTAATTCCTTTTTTTACAGAAAAGCACAGCCCATGTGCCTGTCCCTCGCCGTGATAGGGATCTTGACCGATAATTACAGCCTTTACATCACTGTATGATGTATATTTAAGTGCATTAAATATATCGTACATATTCGGGTATATTTTTTGTGTTTTATATTCATTTTTCAAAAAAGCACGAAGCTCGGTGTAATAAGGTTTCGAAAATTCGTCTTTTAAGATTTCATCCCACTCATTTCCTATATTAACCAAAATAATCCCTCCCTTATGCTAAATATATCTTATTTTATATTTGCTGTCAAGCAAGCAAAAGATTAAATTTGCTTGACGATACAAACTATAAGTGATAAAATTAAATAAATATGTTTATTATTTTGGGGGATGTAAAAATGGCAGCTAAAGTTTTTTTAATTGCACACAGTTATAATCCTGTAAAGGTAGTGGCACAAGCCGCCAAGCTTTGCTATTCAAGCAGCGATATTGAAAACTTAGGAAATAATTTAACAGACGAAAAGGCAAGCGAATTTGTTAATATGCTATCTAAACTCGGACACGAAAGTCCTTTTGAACACGCAAGCTTTACCTTTGGCATTGAAGGTGTTTCGAGAGCACTTCTTGCACAGTTTACAAGACATAGAATTGCATCATACAGCGTAAAAAGCCAAAGATATGTAAAAGAGAATGCATTTGAGTTTGTAATACCTCCCGAAATTGAAAACGAACCCGAGGCACTTGAAATTTATAATGAGGCAATGCAAAGCTGTCAAGAGTATTATGATAAGCTTGCTGCCATTTTAACAGAAAAACACACTGAAAAATATATAAAAGAGGGACTTACTCCTGAAAGTGCAAGAAAAAAGGCTGAAAAAAATGCAATTGAGGATGCTCGTTTTGTGCTTCCCAATGCTTGTGAGACAAAAATGGTTGTAACTATGAATACAAGAAGTCTTATGAACTTCTTTAAGCACAGATGCTGTAATCGCGCTCAGTGGGAAATCCGTGATGTTGCTGACCAAATGTTAAAAGAGGTTTGCAAGGTAGCGCCCGAGCTGTTTCAAAAGGCGGGACCTTCCTGTGCTTTTGGCGCTTGCAGTGAGGGCTCAATGTCATGTGGTAAAGCCTTGGAAATGAAAGAAAAATATAAGAAAATTTTAGGAAAATAATATAGGGAGTGTCCTTTTGAGTAAGCTTTGCTTTAAGGATGTATCATTTGATGATATTGACTTAATAAAAAAATATATTAACTATGAAAATGCTTGGATTTGCGATTATTCTGTCGGGGTAATTACTATGTGGAAAGATGTTTTAAATCTGCAAATTGCATTTTCAGAGGATATGGTTTATTTAAAATCTAATATAAAAGGGAAAAAAGAGCGCTTTTATATTCCTTTTGGCAGCGGAGATTTTAAAAAAGCGGTTAAAAATATAAAAGAATATGTAAAAGAAAATAATATTGAACTAGAATTTTGTTCAATATCATTTAACCATTTTATAAAGCTCCAAAGATATTTAGACGGTGAATATTATTATACACCTTCAAGAGATTATTCTGATTATGTTTATTCATATGATAAGCTTGCAAATTTAAAGGGTAAGAAATATCACCAAAAGAGAAACCATATTTCAAGCTTTAAACGAAAATATCCCGACTATAAGCTTGTAAAAATTGATGAGCAAAACATAGATGGGGTAAAAGCATTTTTTGAGGAATTTATTGTAAATGTTATTCCTAAAGATAAATCTGAAATAACCGAACGAGAGTGCACAAGAATTGCACTTAATAACTTTTCAAAGCTTGGCTTTATAGGTGCGTTTTTAGAGGTCGAAGGAAAAATTGTTGCATTTACTATTGCCGAGCAAAAGGGTGACCTTTTAATTGTTCATGTAGAAAAGGCAGATAGAAATTACAGCGGAAGCTATGCAATGATTAATAATGAATTTTTAAAAAGCTTAAGCAATTTAAATATTAAATGGGTAAATAGAGAAGATGATTCAGGTGAAGTGGGACTTCGCAAAGCTAAATTATCCTATTATCCATCATTTATAGCTATAAAAGGCAATATAAAACCTGTAAAGGCATAAAGCTTTATATGGAGGCTTACTATGGTATACGTATTTTTAGCAAATGGATTTGAAGAAATAGAGGCGCTTGCAACGGTTGATGTTTTAAGACGCGCTGAAATAGATGTAACAACAGTCGCTGTTGGTTCAAAGGTTATATCGGGTGCACACGATATAAAGGTTGTTCCTGATATTTTAGATACAGAATTTGTATTTCAAGATGACACCGAAATGATAGTTCTTCCCGGAGGAATGCCTGGAACATTAGAGCTTGAAAAATCAATCACGGTAAACTTTGCAATTGATGAAGCAGAAAAGAGAGGGCTTTATATAGCTGCAATATGTGCAGCACCTTCTATTTTAGGACATAAGGGACTTTTAAGAGGCAAAAAAGCTTGCTGTTTTCCTGGTTTTGAGGACCAACTTATTCAGGCGGTTGTTTCTCAAGATAGAGTTGTAATTGATGGAAATATTATTACCTCGCGAGGCGCCGGAACTGTTTATGAATTTGCTCATAAGCTTGTTGAGTGTCTTAAAAATAAAGAAACTGCTGATGCAGTTTTAAATAATATGCTATGCAAGAGATAAATATAAAGGAACTTAAAAATTCTTATAGAATAAAGTCTAAGGAATATAGAAAAAGCCTTGATTCAGAACATAAAAAAGAGCTTGATTTGAAAATAATAAATAATCTTTTAAACTTAGATGAAGTTAAAAAATCAACTGTAATTTTAAGTTACATTTCAACACAGATTGAAATAGAAACAGACTGTTTTTTAACTAAAATGCTTATGCAAAATAAATGTGTAGCTGTTCCTAAGTGTGTCGAAAATACAAGAAATATGAACTTCTATATGATTAATTCGCTCTCGGACACATTTAAGCAGAGCTTTGGTGTAAGAGAGCCTAACAAAAACTGCCCAAAACTTGATGATTTTGAAAATTCGGTTTGTATAATTCCTGCACTTATGTTCGATAAAGAGGGATTCAGATTAGGTTATGGTAAAGGCTATTATGATAGGTTTTTAAGTGATTATAAAGGCCTTAAAATCGGTCTTTGTTATCAAAACTGCTTAGTGGATAAACTTCCGCACGGTTTCTTTGATGTAGCGGTAGATATTATAGTAACAGAAAATGAAGTAATCTATATATAAAAGAGGTGCAATATGGACGAGAAAAATATTTTAGAAAATCAAAATGAGGAAATACTAAATGTCGAACAAGAGATAAATGCAGAAGAAGCAGCACAAGAAACTGTAAAGGAAAAAGACATTACACCAAAAAAGAAGAAAAAGAAAAAAAAGACTCTTTCAAATCTTATTTGGGCACTTATAGTAGTTGCAGTTTCGGTTATGCTTGCTGTTTTGATAATATTTGGATTTAAGGATATTTACGGACTTAAACCCGATGGTGTCGGAAGTAAGGATGTATATATAGAAAAAGGCTCAAGCACCGCTCAAATTGCAGAAACACTTTATGATAATGGAATCATTGAACAACCATTTTTGTTTAGAGTATATTGTAAGCTTGGCGATACAAGCGGCTTTCAGTACGGCTATCACACATTGTCGGGAAATATGTCTTATGAAGAAATAACATCTGAGCTTAAAAAGCTTGCTAAAAAGGAAGATGTTGTTGAAGTAACAGTTGTTGAGGGCTGGAATTTATATGACATTGCAAAGGAGCTTAAAGATAAAAAGGTAATTGAAAACATTAACGACTTTATGAAAGCCGTTGAGAGAATGGAAGTAAATTACGAATTTATTAAGGATGCACCCGAAAATCAGTATAGATACTATAAATATGAGGGATATTTCTATCCTGATAAATACGAATTTTACACAGGCACAACCGATTATGAGTCAATAGCTAAAAAGTTTTTCTCAAACTTTGTTGCACACATGGATTCGGATATTAAAGCGGGGCTAAAAGAAACAGATATGACATTTGATGAGGTTATTATTTTAGCTTCATTAATTCAGGCCGAAGCAGGAAATGTAAACGAAATGGGAATGGTTTCCTCGGTTTTCCATAATAGGCTTAATAACCCTGCGGCTTATCCCAATTTACAGTCCGATGTTACCATTAACTATGTTGAAAGGGTAATTAAAAAGACTATTGCTTATGAACATCAGGATTTGTACGATGCCTATAATACATATAAATGTAAAGGCTTAATGCCTGGTGCTGTTTGTAATCCAACAAAAGAAGCAATCAGAGCCGCACTTTATCCCGATAAAAGCAGTTATAATTATTTTGTGACTGACCTAAGCGGTAAGTACTATTATGCAAAAACCTATCAGCAGCATTTAAATAACTGTGCAAAGGCTCAAAAGGTAAACCAAAATTACAAGGAGAACTAATGAGTAAAATAAATATAAAACCCGAACTTTTAAGCCCTGTTGGAGATATGGAAAGGCTTGATTCTGCTCTTAATTTTGGCGCTGATGCTATATATATCGGTGGCTCTGCATACGGAATGAGAGCATCATCGCAAAACTTCACATTTGATAATATGAAAATTGTGACAGAAAGAGCACATAAAAAGGGAATAAAGGTTTATCTAACCTGTAATACACTTCCAACAAACAGCGAAATGGAAGCAATGCCCGAGTTTGTAACCTATGCTGCTATGTCCGGCGTTGATGCTTTTATAGTTTCTGATGTCGGCGTTTTAAATCTCGTAAAAAAATATGTTCCCAATGCTGAAATTCATATTTCGACGCAGGCGGGAATAGTAAATTATGCTTCGGCAAATGCCTTTTATGAAATGGGTGCTTCAAGGGTTGTTTTAGCACGCGAGCTTAGCCTTGATGATATTAAAAGAATACGGGATAAAACTCCTGATAAGCTTGAAATAGAAGTGTTCGTACACGGCGCTATGTGTATGTCATTTTCGGGTAGATGTACCATTTCAAATTATCTTACAAACAGAGATGCAAATAGAGGTGAGTGCTCGCAACCTTGCCGTTGGCAGTATTACCTAATGGAAGAAAAGCGTCCGGGCGAATATTTCCCTGTGTTTGAGGATAATCAAGGTACATATATTTTAAATAGTAAAGATATGTGTATGATAAATCATATAGATAAGCTTACCAATGCGGGCATCTCAAGCTTTAAAATTGAAGGCAGAGCTAAATCATCGTATTATGTTGCTGTTGTTACTAATGCTTACAGACATGCTATAGATTACTATTTAAATAATGGCAAAATGCCAAGCGGCAGCGAAGCTTGGATGCTTGATGAGGTTTATAAGGTGAGCCATCGTGAATACACCGAAGGTTTTTATTTTGGTAGACCTAACGATAGTCAGTGCTACAAAAGCGGCGGCTATGTGAGAAATTTCGATATTGCGGGAATTATTAATTCTTGCAAAAATGGCAGAGCTTATTTCACATCAAAAAACGGAGTAAAAGAGGGAATGCAAGTAGAAATTTTATCTCCCGACAGAAAACCGTTTTTTGTTTCTGTTACAAATCTTCTTGATAGCGAAAATAATCCTTGTGACAACGCAAATCATCCTATGTCGGAGTATTCATTTGAGCTTGAAAACGCCGTGCCGCAGGGAAGTATAATAAGATTTGAAAAATAAAAAATCCGCACGAATTTAAATTCGTGCGGATTTTTATTATTAATCACAGCAAGGGTCTTGTTTTTTGGGCTCTTTTTTTATTTCGGGAGCTTTTGTGTTTTCTCCAAGACCTGTTGTTTCGCTAAAATAAACATTGTTTTTAACGCTTTCAACAGCATCTGTGGGAACAATAATTTTAACACCCTGACCGTTTGACATATTTACAAGTGCTTCATATCTCTTAAGCTCTAAAACAGCAAAGCTTGGGTCAGCTTCTTTAATTGCTCTAATTCCGTCGGCTTCAGCTTTTTTAGCAAGTAAAATGGCTTGGGCCTCACCTTGTGCGCGTGCAATTCTTGCGTCGCGTTCACCCTCAGCCTCTAATATCATAGCGCGCTTGTCGCCTTCGGCACGTGTTATTGCGGCTGCCTTATGACCTTCGGCTTGAAGCAGAGTTTCACGACGGTCGCGTTCTGCCTTCATTTGCTTTTCCATTGCCGCCTGAATTTCTCTTGGCGGGATAATGTTTTTAAGCTCAACTCTTGTAACTTTAATTCCCCATTGGTCAGTTGCATCATCTAATATGGCAGTCATTTTACTGTTAATTGTATCTCTTGAAGTGAGTGTACCGTCAAGTTCAAGTTCACCTACGATATTTCTAAGTGTTGTTGCTGTTAGGTTTTCAAGAGCGTTAATGGGATTAACAACGCCATAGGTGTAAAGCTTAGAATCATAAATTCTGAAAAATACAACTGTGTCTATCTGCATTGTAACATTATCTTTTGTAATAACAGGCTGAGGAGGTGAGTCGTTAACCTGCTCTTTAAGTGTAATTCTTTTTGCTACTCTCTGGAGAATAGGGATTTTAAAATGAATTCCGGCTCCCCAGGTTTTTTGGTATTTACCTAAAAACTCAATTACATGCTCTGTTGCTTGCGGTACAATTCGTATACACGAAAACAGAAATACCAAAACAACAATAATTGCAATAATGATAATAGGATTATCCATAGATTTACCTCCAATATATAAATTTTAATAGAACGCTAATTAAACATTAAATCTAAACAGAGTAACATCTCCGTCTTTCATAACATATTCCTTGCCTTCAAGTCTAACTAAGCCTTTTTCTTTAGCTGCAGCTATACTTCCGCAGGCGATAAGCTCGTCATAAGATATAATTTCAGCTCTTATAAATCCACGTTCAAAATCGGTGTGAATTTTTCCTGCAGCTTGAGGCGCCTTGGTGCCTTCCTTAATAGTCCATGCTCTTACTTCTTGTTTACCTGCAGTAAGATAAGAGATTAAGCCTAAAAGTGAGTAAGACTCCTTTACAAGCCTGTCAAGACCCGACTCTTTTAAGCCAATATCGCTTAGGAACATAAGTTTATCTTCAAGCGACATATCTGAAATTTCTTCTTCGATTTTAGCACAGATAGAAAGAACGCCCGAGGACTCTTCTGCAGCAATCTCACAAACCTCTTTATAAAAAGGATTATCTTCAATTCCATTTAAAAAGTCGTCATCTTTCATATTAGCGGCATAAATAACCGGTTTATCAGAAAGCAGGGAAACAGTTGATAATATTTTATCCTCATCCTCGCTACGCTCAAATGCTCTTGCGCATTTTCCTTCCTCAAGATGAGCTTTAAGGCGCTCAAGTAATTCTATTTCGGCAGCAAGCGATTTATCACCTTTTAAAGCTTTTTTTGTTCTGTCAATTCGACGGTCAAGCACCTCGATGTCAGAGAAAATAAGCTCCAAATTAATTGTTTCGATATCACGTCTGGGGCCAACTGAACCGTCAACGTGAACGATATTAACATCTTCAAAACAGCGGACAACGTGAATAATTGCATCAACCTCACGAATGTTTGCCAAGAACTTATTTCCAAGACCTTCGCCTTTAGATGCACCCTTTACAAGACCTGCTATGTCAACAAATTCAATAACAGCATAGGTTTTTTTGTCTGAATCATACATCTTTTCAAGTGTGTCAAGTCTGCTGTCGGGAACGGTAACCATTCCAACGTTTGGCTCTATAGTACAAAAGGGATAGTTAGCGCACTGTGCTCCTGCATTTGTAATTGCATTGAAAAGTGTGCTTTTACCCACATTAGGTAATCCGACAATACCGAGTTTCATTAAATTTCATCCTCCGAAAACAAATAATATCATATATTAAAATTATAAGATAAAATTTAATATTTTTCAACACAAAATATAAATAAATTATTTGCAACGTATAAATTAATATGATATACTATACTAAATTACTATGTTCATAAACAGTTTAGGAGTTGAAATAATGGTTAGTGAACTTGAAAAAAACTTTGGATGTTGTGTGTTTAATGATGCAGTTATGCAAAAAATGCTGCCCAAAGATGCATACAATAGCCTTGTTTTAACAATAAAAAAAGGCCTTCCGCTTAATTCCGAGCTTGCTGAAACAGTAGCAGGAGCTATGAAGGATTGGGCAATTGAGCAAGGAGCCACACATTTCACTCATTGGTTTCAGCCTATGACAAATGTAACAGCAGGTAAGTTTGATGCCTTTTTATCTGTAAATAACGAGGGCAAATCTGTTCTCGAGTTTTCGGGTAAAGAGCTTATTAAAGGCGAGCCCGATGCATCTTCGTTCCCATCAGGAGGACTTAGAGCAACATTTGAGGCAAGGGGATACACGGTTTGGGACCCCAGCTCACCCGCATTTGTCAAAGACGGAAATTTATATATTCCCACAGCATTTTGCTCATACACCGGTGAGGCGCTTGACCATAAAACCCCGCTTGTTAGGTCTATCGCAGCACTTTCTGAGCAAGCAGTCAGAGTTTTAAGATGTTTGGGAGATAACGACACTACAAGAGTTATCCCAACCGTTGGCGCAGAGCAAGAATATTTTCTCGTAGACAGAGAGGATTATGAAAATCGTCTTGACCTTAAAATTTGCGGTAGAACACTTTTTGGTGCAAAGCCTGCAAAGGGACAAGAGCTTGATGACCATTATTGTGGCAGAATTAGAATTCGTGTTTCTGATTATATGCGTAAAATTGATAACGAGCTTTGGAAGCTTGGTGTTCCTGCAAAAACAAAGCATAATGAGGCGGCGCCTGCACAGCATGAGCTTGCTCCCATCTATGCTGAAGCAGATAAGGCTTGCGACCATAACCAAATTGTTATGGAAACAATGCGAATTGAAGCTAAAAAGTCGGGACTTGCTTGCTTACTTCACGAAAAACCGTTCAATGGTATAAGCGGTTCAGGTAAGCATAATAACTGGGCACTTTCAACCGACACAGGAAGAAATCTTTTCCATTGTGGCAGACATCCCGAAAATAATCTTGAGTTTTTAACCTTCCTTTGTGCTGTTATTATTTCTGTTGATAAATATCAGGATTTAATAAGATTTTCGGCATCTTCTGCAGGAAATGATTGCCGTTTAGGTGGTCACGAGGCTCCCCCGAGCATTATTTCAATATTCCTTGGCGATGAGCTCACTAACACACTTTACAGTATTGCAAATCACACTGAGCAGAGCGCAAATCATTCTAAAAAACTTCTTGACGACGTTGCTGTGCTTCCTACATTAACAAGCGATGTTTCAGATAGAAACAGAACTTCACCATTTGCTTATACAGGAAATAAATTTGAATTCAGAATGGTTGGCTCATCAGCATCTGTTGCTGTTTCAACCTACATTATGAATACAACCTGCACCGATGCGTTAGAGCTTATTGCTGATATGCTTGAAAAGGCAGAAACAGCTGAGGCAGGTGTAAACGATTTAGTTTCCTATACAATTAAAAACCACGGAAGAATTATATTTAATGGTAATAACTATTCAGACGAGTGGCAAGAGGAAGCAAAAAGACGCGGTCTTTGCATTATGCACAGCACTGTTGATGCTGCTGAAGCGCTTATTGACAAAAAGAATATTGAACTTTTTGAAAAATACCATGTATTTAATAAAACAGAATGTCAGTCAAGATATGAGATTTGCCTTGAAAATTATATAAAAACAATACATATTGAGGCAGACACAATGCTTGAAATGGCGAATAGACAAATACTTCCTGCCTGCATTAAGTATATTTCAAAAGTAGCTGAGGCAGAGAAGAATCTTAAGAGTGTTGGCGTTAAAAGCGCCGCTGTAAGCAGCTCATCAAGACTACTTGCAAAAAATATCGATGCAATTTCACAAAATATTACTAAATTAGCCGATTCTGTTAAAAATATGGAGGGTATATCTTGCTTTAAAGAAAAGGCTGTATATTGCAGAGATAATATCATTCCTTGTATGAATGAGTTAAGATTATCTTGCGATACTATTGAGCCTATGATTGACAGCAAAATGTGGCCTATGCCTAACTACACCGATATTCTTCATAGAGTTTAAAATTTGGAGGTGATGATATGAAAGCTTTAAGTAAACTTTTTTGTATTTTACTAATGCTTTGTGTCATCACCTCTTGCTCTGATAAAGAAAAAATAAACGCTAGCTCTGCTACTGCAGAAACAGAAAGTGAAATTACAGTATCTAGCGGTAATAAAATATTTTCACTTCCGTATTTTAAAGACGACTCATTAAATCCTTATTCTGCTAAACAGAGCTTAAACTTCCATATTAATACACTTATTTATGATTCGCTTACTGCACTTGACGAAAACTTTAATGTAGAAAATATTATCGCTGATAAAATAGAAATAGACGGGGTAAATGTATCTATTAAAATTAAGTCTAACCTAAAGTTTTCTGATGGAAGTGATTTAACATTGGAAGATATAAGAAGCTCGTATAATACAGCTAAAAATAATAGCTTCTATTCACAGCGACTTAAAAATATAAACAAGTTTACGGTAAATAAAGATGTAATTGAAATTACACTTAATAATCCGGACAGATTTTTTTCTAAAAATTTAAATTTCCCAATTATTAAAGGTGGAAGCTGCGATGATAATGCTGTCGGCAGCGGAAGATTTGTTTTAAATGTATCAGAAAACAAAACCTATCTTTCTCAAAATGAAAACAGCATAAGAGAAAAGGGCAGTATAAAAGAGATAAATTTAGTTAGTGTTCAAAAGTATTCTCAGCTGTCTGACAAGATAAAAATAGGTAATGTCAATTTTGCATATTATAACTCTAATAAGGATAGTGCTGCATCATCTAATACAGTTGAAATTCATACAAACAACCTGCTTTACATGGGTGTAAACTCAAACAATAAATTCCTCTCAAATGAAAATATAAGAAAGGCTGTTTCTTTAGCGGTTGATAGAAAATTCGTTATGGATAATATCTACGCTAATTTAGGAAATGCAACTGCAAAGCCTTTTAATCCGCTTGCAAAAGACCTTAAAACAAGTCTTAAAATAGACCTTTTTGATACTAAAAAATCTGAGGAAGTTTTATCTACTATAGGTATTTCGGTTAAAAATGAAGAGGGAATATTTTTAGATTTTGAAGGAAATACAGTTTCTCTTAAAATTTTAATAAACAGTGATAATCAAAAACATATAAAAATTGCCGATATGCTGAAAAATGATTTTGAGAAGCTTGGAATAGGTCTTGAAGTTGTTATGCAGCCATCAGCAGAGTATAAAAATAACATAAATAACCATAATTATGATTTATTTATAGCAGAAGTAAAGCTCACCCCTAATAATGATATATCTGAGCTCATTTCTTATAGCAAGCTTAATTCCTTTGTCGATGACGGCACATTAATGCAAGGTTATAATTCGTTTATGTTAAGTGAGCTTGAATGTGAGGAATTTGAAACATATTTCGATATGAAAACGCCCTTTGTCCCAATAGCGTATCTAAACAAAACAGCAGAATGTTCAAGGTCGGTTTCGGGTGTTAAAGTTTCAACCGAATATGATGTATTTTACAACTTTTCAAACTTTAAAATAAATTAATATTATTGACAATTACTATTTAAAATGGTACAATTTATTTATACTTGTAAAGCTATGATAAGGAAGTCTTTAAAAGTAAGCGGTTTCAGAGAATATATGACATAGGCTGAAATCATATTAACCGTGTTTTAAGGATACCGCCTTGGAGTCTGTACAGATTTTTTCGAAGTACGGCGTTTAATCTGCGTTAAAGATAATTGAGTGGCGAAATTTTTCGCAATTTCAGGTGGAACCGTGGAGTTAAAGCTTCACCCTGCATTTTAGTAGGGTGAAGCTTTTTTATATTGATATTTTTAGAAAGAGGGACAAAAATGATTAAAGTAACACTTAAAGGCGATGTAGTAAAGGAATATCAAAAGGGAACTACCATTGCCGATATAACAAAGGATATAAGTATGGGCCTTTATAGAGCCGCGTGTGCTGCAAAGGTTGACGGTAATGTGTGTGACCTTAGATGCACCCTTGAAAATGACTGCAATTTAGAAATTCTTACATTTGATTCATTAGAGGGTAAAAAAGCATTTTGGCATACAGCTTCGCACATTTTGGCACAAGCTGTTAAAAGACTTTTCCCAAAAGCACTTCTTGCAATCGGTCCTGCAATAGATAATGGATTTTACTATGACTTTGATGTAGAAACTCCTTTTTCAATAGATGATTTAGCCAAAATTGAAGCTGAAATGAAAAAGATAGTTAAAGAGGATTTAGCTATTGAGCGTTTTCTCCTTTCACCTGAAAAGGCTAAAGAGCTTATGAAAGAGAAGGGCGAAAGCTATAAAATAGAGCTTATTGAAGAACACGCTTCTAAAGGCGAGGACATAAGCTTTTACAGCCAAGGCGAGTTTGTTGACCTTTGTGCAGGTCCGCATTTAATGTCACTTTCAGGAATTAAGGCAATTAAGCTTTTGCAAACAACCGGTGCTTATTGGAGAGGAGATGCAAAGGGAAAACAGCTTTGCCGTGTTTATGGTGTAGCATTTCCTAAAGCAAGCGAGCTTGAAGCACATCTTGTACAGCTTGAAGAAGCTAAAAAGCGCGACCATAATAAACTCGGCAGAGATTTAGAGATATTTACAACCTGCGACCTTATCGGTCAAGGACTTCCCATACTTCTTCCTAAAGGTACACAAATCATACAAACACTTCAACGCTTTGTAGAAGATGAAGAGGCAAGACGCGGCTGGGTTAGAACAAAAACTCCCCTTATGGCAAAGAGCGACCTTTATAAAGTTTCTGGTCACTGGGACCATTATTTAGACGGAATGTTTGTTATGGGCGACCCTAATGATGAGTCAAAGGAATGTTATGCATTAAGACCTATGACCTGTCCGTTTCAATATCAAGCATATTTAAACAGACCGCGTTCATATCGTGACCTGCCTATTAGATATGCTGAAACTTCAACACTGTTCAGAAATGAAGACAGTGGTGAAATGCACGGCTTAATTCGTGTCAGACAGTTTACTATTTCTGAGGGACATTTAATGTGTACCCCTGAGCAGTTAGAAGATGAGTTTAAGCGCTGTTTAGAGCTTACAAACTATATGCTTAAGGTGTTAGGTCTTTATGAAGATGTTTCATATAGATTTTCACAGTGGGACCCCGATAATAAAGAAAAATATATTGGTACAGTTGAGCAGTGGGAAGAAGCTCAAGGTATGATGAAGAAAATCCTTGACCACCTTGAAATTCCTTATGTTGTAGGAGTTGGTGAAGCAGCATTCTATGGTCCTAAGCTTGATATTCAAATTAAGAATGTTCACGGCAAGGAAGACACCCTTATCACAATTCAAATTGATCAGCTTTTAGCTGAAAAATTCGGTATGGAATACACAGATTCTGACGGAAGCAAGAAAAATCCTTATATTATTCACAGAACTTCAATCGGATGCTATGAGCGTACACTTGCGCTTCTTATTGAGAAATATGCAGGTGCATTTCCACTTTGGATAGCTCCCGAGCAGATAAGAATTCTTCCTATAAGC
>JAFSGZ010000036.1 GCA_017440545.1 Oscillospiraceae bacterium | reverse complement strand
CTTCAATTGCTATTATCGGTGCCGCAGACGGTCCGACTTCAATAGTAGTTGCACAAAAGCTCGCTTCTAAATATGTAGGTGCAATTATGGTTGCAGCATATTCATATATGGCGCTTGTTCCTATCATTCAGCCGCCAATCATAAAGCTTTTAACAACTAAAAAAGAACGTCTTATCCGTATGCCTTATCAGCCTAAATCTGTTTCTAAAACCACAAAGATTTTATTTCCTATCATTATTACAGCCATTGCAGGTATTGTCGCTCCCGACTCTGCTTTCTTAGTTGGCTTTTTAATGTTTGGTAACTTAATCCGTGAGTGCGGCGTTTTAAATTCACTTTCAGACACCGCTCAAAATGTTCTTGCAAACCTTATCACCATATTCCTTGGTATTACAATTGCTTCAAAAATGTATTGGGAACAGTTCTTAAAGGTAGAAACACTTCTTATTTTAGGACTTGGTCTTATTGCATTTATCTTTGACACAGCAGGCGGCGTTCTGTTTGCTAAATTTATAAACCTCTTCCTTAAGAAAGATAAGAAAATCAACCCAATGATAGGCGCTGCAGGTATTTCTGCATTCCCAATGTCAGGACGTATTGTTCATAAGATGGGACTTAAAGAGGATCCCCAAAACTTCCTTCTTATGCACTCTATCGGTGTAAACGTATCCGGTCAAATCGCGTCAGTTATTGCCGGTGGTATCATCTTAAGCTTTTTCTTAAAGTAATTTAAGGGAGGAAAATAAAATGTTTGATATGTTTTTTAAGCCTATGAATTTCATAGAAAATTTAAAATATATGGGCATAGGAATGCTTGTAATATTAATAGTAATCGGAATAATAATTTTGGTTACAACACTTTTAAATAATATTTTTTCTGCAAAAGAAAAGAAATAAAAAAAGCGCTCAAGGCAATAGCCTTGAGCGCTTTTTTAAATAAAATAATAAACTGTGTCCCAAGCGGGCAGAGAAGAGAAGTGGCGCATATAAACTTTATAATCACTTCTTATGCTTAAAACTGATTTTGGTATTTCTAAAAGGTCTTCAGAACGATGGTAAGCTGATATAAGCATTTTTGGCTTGTGTTTTAATATGGTTTGTCTTGAGCCCTCAATGGCGTTTTTCTCCTCACCCTCAATGTCCATTTTGATAAAAGAAACGCTATCACCCTTTAAAAGAGCATCAACCGTTGTAAACTCAGCGGTTTCGCCGTCACCGACAAGGGAGTTTCGTCCAGCATTCATTAAAAATTTTCCCTCGCCGCAAAAGTTTGAAATGCATAGATTAAAAAGCTCTGTATTTTTAATGTTTTGTGTGTTTTTAATAAGTTTTTTAAAGGTTTTTCGGTCTGCCTCAACCGCCTTTATGCTACTAAAATCTTCAACTCTTGATACAAAATCCAAAACCGTGTCGCCGTTGTATGCGCCAAGGTCTAAAAAGCGCTCGGAGTCATTTAGCTTTAAAAAGCTCTTATATGGCTCGTCTGACGACACCTCGCAATCAAAGAGATAATCTATTTTGCCGCTGATTTTGTATTTTATAGTGTTTTCAAAGGTTTTTTTAGAGGTTTCATCACATAAAATGGAATAAACCTCGGTAAAGTGGGGTTTATTTTTGAGGTAATAATCAAGGTTAAAACGCTCACCACCTAAAACAACGGGAACATCAGGAGCGTATAATTCCTGCTCTAAACTAATTTTTTTAATGTTCTCAATGACATCTTTAAGATGTGTGCCAAAGCAAAGGAGAACTATCATATCTGAAAAACGCTCTTTTAAATCAGAGTAGCTTCCTATTTTGAAAGAGTGAAACTCTTTGTCCCTGACAAAACCATCAGAGGCAAAAATACCTTTGTATTCTATATTATTCTTTTCTAAAACATCAATTATCTTATCAGCACCGTTGCCCATTCCATATAAAACTATGGGCTTTTTTGCTTCTTTTAGATAATTTATTAAATCTTTCTCCATTATTTCTCCTTAAAAACACTTTTTTCTTATTATATCAGTTTAATAAGAGCGTTTCAATAAGAAAAACACACATATATATATTATTGTTTTTGGCTTTACATTTTGTGTTTTTATGATACAATATTTTTTAGCTTAAAAATCCACTTGGGAGTGAAAATTTTGAAAAAGAATTACTTGATGCCGAAATTTTTTGAGGATATAAAAAATTATAACACCTCACGTTTTGTTAAAGATATTATCGCGGGTGTAATAGTTGCAATAATTGCATTGCCGCTTTCAATAGCACTTGCACTTGCTTCGGGAGTAGAGCCGGCAGCAGGAGTGTATACAGCCATTTTTGCGGGATTTTTTGTAGCTCTGCTTGGTGGAAGCAGTGTGCAAATAGCAGGTCCTACAGCCGCTTTTGCAACAGTTGTTGCAGGAATTGTGGCAACACAGGGAATGGACGGACTTATAATTGCCACTATTTTAGCAGGTGTGTTTTTAATATTAATGGGTGTATTAAAGCTCGGAAGTTTAGTAAAGTTTATCCCTACTACCATAACAGTTGGTTTTACAGCAGGTATTGCAGTTACGATTTTTGTGGGTCAAATTAAGGACTTTTTAGGACTTACCTATCAAAACGGTGTAAGACCTATTGAAACCATTGAAAAAATAACCGCTAATATCGAAGCTATCGGAACTTTCAGCTTACAGGCTCTTTTAATAGGAGTTATAAGTCTTTTAATTTTAATAGTTTATCCTAAATTTGAAAAAAAGGTGCCGCCATCACTTATTGCAGTTATAGTATCCTCGCTGCTTGTTAATTTAATACCTTCCTTAAATGAAGGCGTTTATACAATAGGCGAGCTTTACACAATTCCTGCAGGACTGCCTAAGTTAACTGTAATCGGAATGGATTTAAGTTTTGATAAGGTGATTGCAGTTTTGCCAAGTGCATTTACAATTGCAATTTTAGCGGCAATCGAATCACTTTTATCCTGCGTTGTTGCCGATTCTATGATAAACGGCCGTCATAATCCCAATGCCGAGTTAGTTGCTCAGGGAGTAGGAAATATAACCTCTGTACTATTTGGCGGAATTGCCGCAACAGGTGCTATTGCAAGAACTGCCGCAAATGTTAAAAATGGCGGAAGCAGCGGTGTTTCAGGAATGGTACACTCGGTAGTGCTTTTAATAGTTCTTATTTTCTTAATGCCCTATGCCGCACTTATTCCAATGCCCACAATAGCCGCAATTTTATTTATGGTGGCATTTAATATGAGTGAGTATAAAAAGTTTATAAAAATTCTTAAAACCTCACCTAAATCAGATATAATCGTGCTTGTTTTAACCTTTGCACTAACTGTAATTTTTGACCTTGTTGTAGCTATTGAGGTGGGTATGATTTTGGTCGCCGTGCTCTTTATAAAGAGAATGAGTGAGGTAACAGATGTAAAAATCCTTGACCATACAGATTTAAATGATATTCCAAATGGAGCAGTGGTTTGTGAGCTTACCGGACCTATGTTTTTTGGTATCAGTGATAAAATAAGAAATATTGAGCTTTCCGAAAATGTCGATACAGTAATTTTGCGTTTAAACAGCGTAAGCGCACTTGACTCTTCTTGTATGCAGGCGCTTGAAAGCTTTTATGATAAGCTAAAGAAAAATGATGTTAAGCTTATCTTAACACATATAAATAAACAGCCATTAAAGATTATGAACAAAGCAGGCTTTATAGAAAAATTAGGTGAGAATAATATATATGAGCATTTTGCCATAGCTCTTAAAAGCTTAAAGTAAAAACTTAAAAAAAATTATATACATTAATTGACAAATAAAAGCCTCGGGTATATAATAAAAAACATAATGGCGATGCGCCTTTGAGCACATAGCTCAAGGGCGCTTTTGATTAAATTTTAACTGTAAATATAAGGAGGATATATTATGAGTTATGTTGATGAAGTAATCGAAAGAGTAATCAAAGAAAACCCCAATGAGCCCGAGTTTCATCAGGCAGTAAGAGAGGTTTTGGATTCTCTTAGACCTATCGTTGATAAGAACGAGGAAGCTTATAGACGCGATGCTCTTTTAGAGAGAATTGTTAATCCCGAAAGACAAATTAAATTCCGTGTGCCTTGGGTAGACGATAAGGGTCAGGTTCAGGTTAACACAGGTTACCGTGTGCAGTATAACAGCGCTATAGGTCCCTATAAGGGCGGAATCAGACTTCACCCCTCTGTAAACCTTGGTATTATTAAGTTTTTGGGCTTTGAGCAAATCTTTAAAAACTCACTCACCGGTCTTCCTATCGGCGGTGGTAAGGGTGGCTCGGATTTCGACCCCAAGGGCAAATCCGATAGAGAGATTATGGCTTTCTGCCAAAGCTTTATGACAGAGCTTTGTAAATATATCGGTGCTGACACCGACGTTCCCGCAGGCGATATCGGAACAGGTGCTCGTGAAATCGGTTATATGTATGGTCAGTATAAGAGAATTAAAGGCGTGTTTGAGGGCGTTTTAACAGGTAAGGGCTTAACATATGGCGGCTCACTTGCAAGAACTCAGGCAACAGGCTATGGCCTTTTATATATTGTTGATGAAATGCTTAAATGCCATAACGATACATTAGTTGGCAAAACCATTGTTGTTTCAGGTGCAGGTAACGTTGCAATTTATGCAATAGAAAAAGCACAGCAGTTAGGCGGTAAGGTTGTAACAGCTTCTGATTCAACAGGCTGGGTTTACGACCCCGACGGCATTGATTTAGCCGCTTTAAAGGAAATTAAAGAGGTTAAAAGACAAAGACTTACAGAGTACAAAAATTACAGACCCAACAGTGAATATCACGATGGTAAGGGCGTTTGGAGCATTAAATGCGATATTGCACTTCCTTGCGCAACCCAAAATGAGCTTAATTTAGAAGATGCTAAAATGCTTGTTAATAACGGTGTATCTGTTATTGCAGAGGGCGCAAATATGCCCACTACAGCCGATGCAACCGAGTTTATTTTAAACAGCGGTGTATATTTCCTTCCCGGAAAGGCTGCAAACTCAGGCGGCGTTGCAACAAGCGCACTTGAAATGTCACAAAACAGCGAAAGACTTCACTGGTCATTCGAAGAGGTTGACTCAAAGCTAAAGGGCATTATGGTTAATGTTTATCATAACATTGATGATGCTGCTAAAAAGTATGGCTATGAGGGTAACTACGTAATCGGCGCAAATATTGCAGGCTTTGAAAAGGTTGCAATTGCTATGACAGCACAGGGTATTGTATAAGTAATAATTTTTTTAAACACCCCGATTTTTCGGGGTGTTTTTTTACTTAAAGTTAATTTACATAATAATTTATAAATGAATATTTTTGAATATTTAAAATGGCTTGTACACACAGTTTTTCACACTTTCCACAGAGTTTTCCACATAAAAACGAGGGATTTATGCACGAATTATGTAAACTTATGAAAATACATACGGTATAAAATAAAAAATGAAGCTTAACTGAATAATTAAACTAAAACCTCTCAAAACTTAAAATTAATAAAGCTTTGAAAGGAAAATGATATGATTAGAGGAGTTAAAAAGCAGGTTATAGAGGTTAATGTAACAGAGAGTAAATATTTTGACAGAGCAATACTTCTTGTGTCGGATAGATATTGTGAGCTTGACAGCTTAAAGCTTCGTTCAAAGGCAAAGGAATATGTTTTAGCTATAAATCCTGAAAATATTTTATCTGAGAATAAGGGAGTAAAAAACGATAAACTTCCCAAAAAATCTAACGAATTTTTTAAGCTTGTTTTCTCTTTTGTAATAGGTCTTGCCGTTGCATTAATTTCTTTTAGATAAATTTAAAAAATATGTTTGAAAAACACAATATATATGCTATAATATATTTTAGAGTAATATATTTTGTCGTTAGAGGATGTGTAATATGTCTTTAAATAAAAGGGAAGACTTTAATAGAAAAAATGAAGCAGATAACGATAATGGCTATATAGTGGGTAGAAATGCCGTTTTAGAAGCAATAAAATCCGGCAAGGAAATTGAACATGTGCTTGTTCAAAAAGGTGAGCTTAAGGGAAGTATTGTTCAGATAATTTCGCTATGCAAAAAAAATAATATTGTGGTTAAGGAAACTGATATAGGTAAGCTTAACTTTATTTCAAATAACGGCGTGCATCAAGGCGTTGCCGCACAGCTTGCTGCAGTAAAATATGTTTCGGTTGAGGATATTTTAGATATAGCAAAAGAAAGAGGGGAAGCCCCTTTTATTGTAATTGCAGACCAAATTGAAGACCCTCACAACCTCGGTGCGATTATAAGGACAGCCGAAGCCTGCGGTGTGCACGGTATTATAATTCCAAAACGTCGCTCGGTTGGCGCAAATATAACAGTACATAAAACTTCAGCAGGCGCGCTTTCACATATGGCGGTTGCAAAGGTTTCCAATATAACAGATGCAATAAAGAAGCTAAAACAAAACGGAGTTTGGATTTACGGTGCCGATGCAAAGGGAGAAAGCTATTGTAATATTAAATTTGATGGCGCTGCTGCACTTGTTATAGGTTCAGAGGGAAGAGGAATTTCATCTCTCGTTTTAAAAGAGTGTGACTTTTTGGTGTCACTCTTTATGAAAGGTAAAATTAACTCACTAAATGCCTCTGTTGCAGGCGGAATATTAATGTACGAAATAGCAAAGCAAAGGCTGTAATTTTAAAGAAAGGTGGATTAAAGCTTTGGATAAGAACTTTTCGGTCGACGATATTTTAAAAGAGCTTGAAGGCAAAAAGAGTGTCGGCTCGGTAGATGATTTTGATAACATTGTTGATGAAATCCTCGGAAAAAAAACTAAAATAAATAGTGATATTAAATTAAGCGATATAAATGAAATCAAGAAGAGTCCTATTCAAAATGAAATAAAAAATTCAGCGGATGAGACGAAGCTAAATTCCTTTAAAGACTTTGCACCTTTAAAAAACGAGCAAAAAAAGCAAGAGCCTATAAAGGAAATAAAGCTTGAAGCTAAAGAGCAAGTAAAAAAAGAACCTCCTATAAAAGAAATTAAATTGGAGGAACCTAAAAAAGAAGAAACCAAGCCTCTAAATAAAAGCTTTAAGGTTAATATAGACTATTCTGATTTCGAAAAGCCTTCGGCAGAGCCTCAAGTTAATAGTGACTCTGAGGCGCTCATTGAAGAAAAAACCATTCAAATGAATGCCATTGGCTCACTTATTGCCGAGGAAGAACATATGTCTAGCCAGCTTAATAACCCTGTTATTAATGAGGATTTGGCTGAGTTTAAGAAAAGTCGTAAGGAAAAGGTTGATAAATTCGTGATATTTGGTGATGAGGAAGAGGATAACGACCCCGAAACCGAAGATGAAGAAATTGAGGAAGTAGGTCCTATTGAGGACTTTAACGATTACAGCGAAACACAGGCAGTTGTAAGCGACCTTTCAAACGTAAAGGCAAGCTTAACCTTAAGACTTATTATTCTTTCAATTATTACAGCCATTTCGGCTTATATGGAATTAGCAGGCTTTGTTAATATCCCTGTGTTAAGTATGCTTGATAAAAATTCAGAGCCTATTTCTTATTTAATTGTAAGCGCTCTTGTTTTTGCTGCCGCTATTATAGTTTCTGCACCTGCAATTTTTGGCGGTATAGGCGCGATTTTTAAGAAAAAATCTGATGCTGACAGTCTTTTGTCGGTTGCTACTATTGGCTCAGTAATTCAGTATGTGGCGCTCTTCTCGGCTCCAAGCTATATTATTTCGGCTAAAAACAGCGTTTCAATTTATTCGTTTGTTGTAATACTCAATATGCTTTTAAACACTATAGGCAAGCTTTTAATTGTAAGACGCACCCGCCAGAACTTCCGCTTTGTTTCGGGCGGATATGATAAATGTGCAATAGTTTACAGCGAAAACGAAAAAATTAATCAGCTTGTAAAGGACCAATTTAATTCAACCTATGCAAGCCTTGCTGTTAATAAAAGAACCGAATTTTTAGGAAGCTTTTTAAATTATTCCTATCGTGAGGACCCCGCAGATAAAATCGGCAAGGTGCTTTCTATTGTGCTTCTTATAGGCTCTGCACTCATTTCAGTCGGCTGCTTTATCTTTAATGGACGAGATATCAGAGCTGCTGCCTGTTGCTTTGCTGCAGTAACTGCTGTTTGCTCTCCTATTTCTGCAGTGCTTTCTGTTAATTTACCACTCTTTAGAACGGTTAAGAAAACAAGTTCTTCGGGCTGTATGATTTCAAGCATTGATGCTTGTAATGAGGTTTATGATGTAAATTCAATTCTTGTAACCTCATCATCACTTTTCCCAAAAGGCTCAATATCATTAAGTGCAATTAAAACCTTTGCCGCGGGCAAAATCGATGATGCAATAATTGATGCTGCAAGTGTTGTTATAACTGCTGAAAGCGACCTTTCGGATATTTTCCTCTCACTTATAGGCGGAAGACGCGATATGCTTAGAGAGGTTGATAGTATAGTTTACGAGGAGTCTATGGGTCTTAGTGCCTGGGTTGACTCTAAAAGGGTGCTTATAGGAAACCGCGAGCTTATTAATAACCACGGCATTTCCACCCCCTCAAGAGATTATGAGGATAGATATTTAAACGACGGTATGGATATAGTTTATTTGGCTGTTTCGGGTGAGCTTGCTGCTGCTTTTTTAATAAAATATAACACAAGCACTCAAATTAAAAAAGCTATGAACGGTATGGAAAAGCTCGGTATAGGAATTGTAGTTTCAACAACCGACCCCAATATAAATGCTCAAAAAATGTCGGATATATTTGATGTTGATAGCCTTATGATAAAAACTGTACCGGCTGCCATTCAAAATGAAACTGTTAAGCTTATGGGTACAAGCAAAAGGGAAGAGTGCGGAATAGCATCGCTCAGAAGCTTTACTGCCTTTGCTCAAACACTATATGCTGCTATTAAATTAAAGGGCGCCGCTTCTCTTGCGGTTTCGCTTATGACGGTAGGCGTTATTCTTGGATTTGCACTTTCAGTTTTCTTTGCCGTTATGTCGGCGAATGTGAATATTTCGGTTGGTGCAGTAACGCTTTATCAGCTTTTTTGGCTTTTAGCTGTTATGGTGCTTCCAGCGATTCGTAAAATAAAACTTTAATAAATAAAAATTGAGCTGACAAATTTTGTCAGCTCAATTTTTTTATTTAAAAAACTATTGAAATATAAAACAATATATAGTATAATAAATTTTAATAAATATGCATAAAATGTTTTTACATTTTAATGTAATTTTAGTTATTTAAAATAAAAGGAGCGTAGATACATTATGAAAGAGTACACCACCGACAAAATAAGGAACATCGCTTTGGCAGGACACGGCGGAAGCGGAAAAACCACCCTTGCTGAAGCGATGCTATTCAGAGCAGGCGCAACAGATAGATTTGGCAAAATTGCCGATGGAAACACAGTTTGTGATTTTGACCCTGAAGAAATAAAAAGAAACTCATCGGTCGCATCAGCGGTAGCGCCGCTTGAGTGGGACGGTCTTAAATTTAATATAATCGACACTCCGGGTGCTTTCGACTTTGAAGCAGGTGTTATCGAAGGTATCTCGGCTTGTGATACAGTTATTATCGAAATTTCAGGTAAATCAGGCGTAACAGTAGGCGCACAAAAGGCTTATAAGCTTGCTAAAAAACTTAATAAGGCTGTTATGTTCTTTGTTTCAAAGCTTGACCGTGAAAGTGCAAACTTCTATAAGGTATTTTATAGCTTACGCGACCTTTACGGAACCGACGTTTGTTCACTTGTAATCCCTCACGGTAAAGAGGGACACGTTGAAAGCTATATCCACGTTTCAAAAGGCAAAGCCTTTACATTTGATGATAAGGGCGTTATGAAAGAGGTTCCGCTTCCCGAAGATGAGCACTTAGAGCAAATGCAAAATGCGTTAACCGAGGCGGTTGCCGAGGCAGACGAGGAGTTACTTGATAAATATCTCTCGGGCGAGCCATTTACAGATGAGGAATATATTAAGGGTGTTAAAATCGGTGTTAAACGCGGCTCTATCGTTCCTGTATTTGCAGGAAGCGCACTTTTCCTTGAGGGAATAGAGCTGTTCTTAAATGCTATCCGTAAATATACTCCCGCACCCTCTGAGGTAGATTATGTAGCCTATGATAAAGAGGGACTTGAGGTTAATGTTAAGTGTGATGTAAACGAGCCCGCGCTTTTAAATGTATTTAAAACAGTTGCAGACCCGTTTGTTGGTAAGCTTTCGTTCTTTAAAGTTCTTTCGGGCAAAATTGAAAGCGAGATGACATTAGTCAACAGCACAACCGGTGAAAACGAAAAAATCGGTAAGCTTTTAACTGTAAGAGGTAAAAAACAAGAGGATGCTAAAGTTGTACTTGCAGGTGATATAGGTGCAGTTGCAAAGCTTTCAAACACAGCAACAGGCGATTGCCTCTGTGCTCCTTCAAGAGTTTTAACAACAACAAAAATGCTTTTCCCAACACCTACACTGTCAATGGCAGTTACACCCAAAGCAAAGGGTGATGAGGGTAAAATTGCAAGCAGCATACAAAGACTTCAAGAAGAAGACCAAACCATTAAATTTGAAACTAATGCTGAAACTCGTCAGCAGGTCATCTCGGGTCTTGGTGAACAGCATCTAGATGTTGTAGTTTCTAAACTTAAGAATAAATTCGGAATAGATGTAGATTTAGAGCCCGCTAAGGTTCCTTATAGAGAAACCATTAAGAAAAAGGTTAAGGTTCAGGGTAAATATAAAAAACAATCGGGCGGACACGGCCAGTATGGCGATGTATGGATTGAGTTTGAGCCGTGCGATAGTGAAGATCTTGTGTTTGAAGAAAAGGTATTCGGTGGCGCAGTTCCCAAAAACTTCTTCCCTGCAGTCGAAAAGGGACTTCGTGACAGTATGGAAAAGGGCTTTAAAGCAGGTTATAAAATGGTCGGCGTAAAGGCAACCTTGCTTGATGGCTCATATCACCCCGTAGATTCATCTGAAATGTCCTTTAAGCTCGCTGCAAACCTTGCCTTTAAAAATGGTATGGCAGAGGCTTCTCCCATTTTATTAGAGCCTATCGGTAAGCTTGTTGCAAATATACCCGAAACCTCAACCGGAGATGTTATGGGCGATTTAAATAAACGCCGTGGCAGAGTTCTCGGAATTACTCCCGTTTCAAGCTCTATGTCGGAAATCGAGGCAGAGGTTCCTATGTCCGAAATATCTGACTTTACCACAGTTTTAAGGTCAATGACTCAAGGTAGAGGAAGCTTTGAGGTTTCGTTTGAAAGATACGAGCCAATGCCCTCAAACTTAGAAGAAAAAATTGTTGCAGAATATAAATTAACCAAAACAGAAGAGTAAAAATAAAAACTCCTGCAAGCCTCGCTTGCAGGAGTTTTTTTATTTTAATAAGCTTTTTATTATTCCTTTTGTGTAAATTGATGCAGTGTTTACAAACTTTTCAAAGTTTATGTCGGCATCATCATCGGCGCCGTCGGATATAACCCTTATAACTGTGTAGGGAACATTAGCTTCATAACACACCTGAGCTACAGCGGCACCTTCCATTTCACAGCATTTTGCATTTTCAGCTTTACTCGCTATCCATTCTTTCTTTTGGGTACTGCTTATAAACTGGTCGCCCGAAGCAACAGTTCCTATGTGAATTTTAGGATTTGAGTTAAATTCTTTTGCTTCATCGGGTAAATTCTGACTAAATTCAACTGCTGCTGCTTTGGCTTTTTCGGTTAACGCCTCGTCAGCAGGTATATAGGAAACATTTAAAAGCGGAATTCTGAAAATATCGCTGTCGCTTAAATAAAAATCGTGTTGAACACATTTGTCTGAAATAACAATGTCGCCAATTTTAACATTATCACTAAGACTTCCTGCAATTCCACAGAAAATAGCGGCGTCAATCTTAAACTTGTCTATGAGAAGCATGGTTGTAACACCTGCCGCAACCTTGCCTATTCTTGAAACCACCGCCACAACAGATGTTTCATTGATTTTGCCTTTTATGAAATCTCTGCCGTAAAGTGAAACCACTTCTTTGTTTTCTATAACTTCAGAAAGTTTTAAGAATTCTTCCTGCATCGCACAAATAATTCCGTAAGTCATTTTGTTCTCCTATACACAAATTTTGTCTTTTATTTTGTCATATATTTTGTCGCCTATGCCCGAAACATTTAAAATGTCACGCTTGTCTTTAAAATTGCCGTTAATTTCGCGATAATTAATAATTGAAAGTGCTTTGCTTTCGCCAATTCCGTAAAGGGTGCAGAGGGATGTTATGTCAGCGGTGTTGATATTGACAATGCCGTTAATACTGCTATTGACTTCATTTAAAGCTTGCCCGCTTGCTTTTAAATTGTTATCTATCGGTACATACAAATTTTTGTAGTATACAGTTGTTAATGCCAAAACCAAGATGACAAAAGCTGTTCCCAAAACATAATACAAAGGAAATTTGCGCTTTTTCTTTTCCTCTGCAAAGACTTTATCAATATCGCTTGTTACAAAATTACGCTTGTCCATTTTATTTGCCTATCATTTTGTTAAATTCTTGCTCGTCAATAACCTTAACTGAAAGCTCATTTGCTTTTTTAAGCTTAGAGCCTGCATCCTCGCCCGCAAGGACATAAGATGTCTTTTTAGAAACGCTTGAGCTTGTCTTTCCGCCAAGGCTTTCTATGATTTTAGAGGCCTCATCACGAGTGTATGTTGGGAGAGTGCCTGTTAAAACAAAGGTGAGACCCTCAAATAAATTGCTTGTAACGCTTGACTTATGCGTCATATTGACGCCCGCATCTTTAAGAGCATTTATTAAGCTTATAGAGCTTTCTTTTGAAAAATAGCTTAAAATGCTGTCTGCCATTTCATCACCAACTCCGTCAATAGAGCAAAGGGTATCTTTGTTAGAATTTATAATGCTGTCAATGTCGGGTAGCTTTTCGCAAATAAGCTCTGATGCTTTTTGACCTATGTGTCTTATTCCAAGACCAAACAAAAGATTTGCTAAATCATTTTGCTTAGATTTTTCAATGGCAGAAATTAAATTTGAAGCCGACTTTTTGCCCATTCTTTCAATTATTTCAACATCCTCGGCTTTTAATGAATATAGGTCGCTGACACTTTTGATAAGTGAGTTTTCAATAAGCATCTCAACAATAGAAGGGCCTAAGCCCTCAATGTCCATAGCTTGACGAGATGCAAAATGCACAATGTTTCTTGAAAGCTGTGCAGGGCACGAGGGATTAATGCATCTTTTAACAGCTTGGTCTTCAAAATGCACAGCAACACTTTGACAGGAGGGACAAATATCAGGAATAAAATAGGGGACAGAACCTTCACTATGTTTTACACTGCATAAAACCTCGGGAATAATTTCTCCTGCTTTTCTAACTAAAATGGTGTCACCAATTCTGATATCCTTATCAGAAATAAAATCTTGATTGTGAAGTACAGCACGGCTAACCGAAGTGCCTGCAAGTGTAATGCTGTCAAAAACAGCAGTAGGCGTGAGTGCACCCGTTCTTCCTACATTAATCTCAATGCCACGAAGTATAGTTTCCTTTTCCTCGGGAGGATATTTAAACGCAACTGCCCATTTGGGATATTTTGCTGTGGCACCAAGCAGTTCTCTGTCTGTAAGGTTATCAACCTTTACAACTGCACCATCAATATCAAAGCCGTATTTACCTCTACCTTCACCGATTTTTTCAATTTCTGCAATAAGTTCATCGGCAGTTGTACAGAGATTATATGATGGTGAAACAGGGAAACCTAAAGACTTTAAAAAGTCGAGTGATTCCTTGTGAGAATTAAAGCTTTTTCCCTCAATATCCTGAATGTTAAAAACAAATATGTCTAAATTACGCTTTCGTGTAACATTGGGGTCCTTTTGCCTGAGAGAGCCGGCAGCGGCATTTCGGGGATTTTTAAACTGCTTTTCCTCATTTTCAAGCTGCCTTTGAATAAGCTCGTAAAAAGCAGAGCTTGGCATATAAACCTCTCCGCGAACCTCTAAAAAGGGGAGCGCTTCAGAAAGCTTTTTTGGAACAGATGAAATGGTTAGAATATTTGCAGTAACATCCTCACCAACAAATCCGTCACCTCTTGTTGAAGCTCTTTTTAAAATGCCATTTTCATATTCAAGCGAAATGGAAAGACCGTCAATTTTAGGCTCAACAACATATATCGGATTTTTAACTATTTCGCGCACCTTTAGATCGAAATCTTTTATGTCATCATATGAAAACACATCGCGTAAGCTTCCCATTTGCACCTTATGAACAACCTCGGTAAAAAGATTTTTAAGTGCAGTGCCACCAACCTTTTGGGTGGGGGAATTTTCACTTACAAGCTCGGGATAGTCGCTTTCCATTTTTTTAAGCGATTGCATAAGCATATCATACTCATAATCGCTAATCTCGGGCTCGTCATTATCGTAATATAAATGACTGTGATATTCAATTTTTGAAATAAGCAAGTTGTATTCTTTTAAAATTTCGTCGGTGTAGTTCATATTTCGACCTCGTTTTAAATTTATAAATTTATTTTATCACACTTTTATTAAAATTACTATATTATTTTTAAACTATATTCATTCTTTTTTTGTTGCTATAATAGTTTAAATGTGTTATACTTTTATATGTATAGCTTAATGTAAAGGATGTGAGCGGCGATGAACTTTAAAAAATGGAACATAGCAGATGTTTTCAATGAAAAAGAAATTAAAAGTAAATATAATTTATCGGCTGTGGCATCAAGGGTCGCCGCATCTCGTATTGATATAATCGGAGAAGATGATATTTTTGCAAATGAGTATCTTTTGTATTCTCCTTTTGATTTAAAGGATATGGATAGGGCGGTCGAAAGAATAAATGCCGCTATAGAAAACGACGAGAAAATTTGCGTATATGGTGACTATGACACCGATGGTATTACTGCTACGGCGATAGTATATTCTTATCTTGATATAATGGGAGCCGATGTTTGCTATTATATTCCTCTTAGAGCAGAGGAGGGCTACGGACTTAATGTTGATGCAATAGACAGTTTAAGAAATGACGGTGTTGAGCTTATAATCACAGTTGATAACGGCATTTCATCGGTTGATGAAATTGATTATGCTAAAAGCATAGGAATTGATGTTGTTGTTACTGACCACCATAAGCCGCAGGAAACTCTTCCAAACTGCATTGCCGTTGACCCGCATAGAAAGGATTGTAAAAGCACCTTTAAGGATATATGCGGCGCCGCCGTTGCTTTTAAACTTGTAACAGCATTAGAAAATGGTGATTACGATAGCACTGCAGACCAGTATATAGAGCTTGTCGCAATAGCAACTATTGCGGATATAGTTCCGCTTTTAAGTGAAAACAGAACTTTCGTAAAGCTCGGAGTTCAGAATTTGAGTTTTACTGATAATATCGGGCTAAAGGCTCTTTTAGAGCACAGCCTTTCTGAAAACAGCAAAATAGATGCAACTACCTTGGCTTTCAGCGTAGTTCCGAGAATTAATGCTGCAGGCAGAATGGGCGATGCAAAAAGGGCGCTTCGGCTTTTAATAACCGATGATATAAATGAGGCAGAAAGCCTCTGCTTAGAAATTTGCGACGATAATATAAAGCGCAAAAAAATTGAAACTGAAATTTTAGAGCAGATTGAAAATGATATTATATCAGACAAAATTTCGGTAACCGATAGAGTTATAGTAGCTTATGGAGAAAATTGGCACTATGGCGTACTCGGTATAGTTGCTTCAAAGCTCGTTGAAAAATATTCAAAGCCTGCCATTGTATTAAATGTTGAAAACGGTGAGGCTAATGGCTCGGGCAGAAGCGTTGAGGGCTTCTCGCTTTTTGATGCAATAGCTTCTCAACAGCACCTACTTAAAAAATTCGGCGGCCATAGTAACGCTGCAGGTGTAACAATCCCACAGCAGAATATTTTAGCTTTTATAGATGGAATAAATGAATACGCAAAAGAAAACTATCCCTTTATGCCGCTTAATACTCTTGAGATAGATGCCGAAATAAGCCCGCTTGAAATTAATCTTGCGGCTTTAAAAGAGCTTTCTCTTTTTGCACCGTTTGGCAAAGCAAACAGCGAGCCTGTGTTTGCAATAAAAAATCTCAAAATTGAGAATATTCAAAGTATCGGCGGCGGAAAGCATACAAGAATTTATTTTTCTAAAGATAAGATAAACTTCAATGCAGCTTGCTTTGGAGTAACAACAGGAGAAATTGCGCCATATTCGATTTCAAATGTTGATATAGCCGTAAAGCTTTCTGAGAATGTTTATAATGATGTTGTTTCTGTTTCGATAAAAATTGTAGACATTCGCCCAACAGGTATTGATGATAAGCTTTTTTTTAGCGAAAAACAACTTTTTGAAAATTTAATTCGTGGTGAGGATATCACAAATAAGCAGGCGAACTATATTATGCCAAGCTATAATGAGGCAGGCGAGGTTTATCGTTATATTAGCAAAAAAGGTGTATATAATAACAGTATTGATATGCTGTATATTGCTCTTAATAAATCTGTAAACAGAGCAAAGCTTGAGGCTATTATCACTGCCTTTTGCCAGTGCGGACTTATGAAAAAGGAAAATGGTAAATACAGTATAGTTATAACAGATAAAAAAGCAGATTTGTTTAACTGTCAAATTTTATTAACTATAAAAGGCTATCAAAACGCCTAAAGGAGAAATTACATATAAATGGATGAGTATATCACAGCTCTGTTTGAAATAATAGATAACAACTCAAAAAATCTTAATAAAAGTAAAATTCTTTCGGCCTATGAGTTTTCAAAGAATGCTCATGAGGGACAGAAGCGTAAATCGGGCGAGCCTTATATTATTCATCCCATTCAAGTTGCAGGAATTTTAGTTGAAATGGGAATGGACACCGACACAATTATAGCTTCGCTTCTTCACGATGTTGTCGAGGATACAAGTATCGAGATTTCTGAAGTAGAAAGCCTCTTTGGTAAAGAGGTAGCTTCTCTTGTTGATGGAGTTACAAAGCTCGGTAAAATTCCGCTTTCAACAAAAGAGGAACAGCAGGCAGAAAATATAAGAAAAATGCTTCTCGCTATGTCGCAGGATATAAGGGTAGTAATTATCAAGCTTGCTGATAGACTTCATAATCTTCGTACACTCGATTATGTAGACGAGCAAAAACAGCGCGATAAATCGCTTGAAACAATGGAGGTTTATGCCCCTATTGCTCATAGACTCGGTATCAGAGCTATGAAGGAAGAGCTTGAGGATTTATCTCTCGCTCACCTTGACCCCATAGGCTATAACACTATAGTTGAAAAGCTAAACACTCAAAAAACCGAAAGACAAGAGTTTTTAAACCGTATTAAAGAACGTATTAAAGAGCGTATAGGTAAAGATGAAAATGTCGTTGTTGAGGGTAGAGTAAAAAGCGTTTACGGAATTTACCGTAAGGTTTATATGCAGGGTAAGGAATTTGAAGAAATTTACGATGTATATGCCGTCAGAGTTATTGTTGACAGCGTAATTGACTGCTACAATGTCCTCGGTATTGTACACGATATGTTTACACCTATTCCTAAAAGGTTTAAGGATTATGTTTCAACCCCCAAGCCCAATATGTATCAGTCGCTTCATACAACGGTTATTGATAAAGAGGGAATACCTTTTGAGGTGCAAATTCGAACCTGGGATATGCATCACACCGCCGAATACGGAATTGCTGCTCACTGGAAATATAAAGAGGGTATAAGCGGAAAAGATAAGCTTGAAGAGCGTCTTTCTTGGGTGCGTCAGCTTTTAGAGGCGCAAAAGGAAAGCGAAGACGTTGAGGAAATTGTAAGAAGTATAAAATCGGATATTGCACCCGAAGAGGTATTTGTTTTCACCCCCAAGGGCGATGTTATAAGCCTTCCTATCGGTGCCTGCGTTATCGACTTTGCCTATGCAATTCACACAGCCGTCGGCAACAGTATGTCAGGCGCCAAGGTGGATGGAAAAATAGTTCCGCTTGAATATAAGGTTAAAACAGGCGAAATTGTTGAAATAATAACTAAAAAAGGCGGCGGCCCCAGCCGTGACTGGATAAAACTTGTAACTACAAGTGAGGCTCGAAATAAAATCCGAGGCTGGTTTAAAAAAGAGCATCGCGAGGAAAATATAGAACACGGTAAGCTTGAGATAGATAGTGAATTTAGAAGAAACTATATTAATCTCACAGGTGAGGAAAAAGATAGCTTTATAATGGATATTGCAAAGCGTCAGCATTATAGTGAGCTTGATGATTTTTATGCTGCTATCGGCTATGGTGGACTTATTCTTTCGAGAATTATGCCTCGTATTCGCGATGAATACAATAAAATGGTAAAGCAGGCTCAAAAACAGCAGATTTCCATTGAAGATGTTATAACCGAGAGAAGAAATAAAAAAGACCACGGCGATGTAATTGTTGAGGGCGTTGACGGTTGCCTTGTTAAATTCACTAAATGCTGCAGTCCGCTTCCGGGCGACCAAATTGTCGGCTTCATAACAAGAGGCTATGGCGTGTCAATTCATAAAAGGGATTGTATAAATGCCATAAACGGAATGAAGGATAAGCAAAGCCGTCAAAGATGGGTAAATGCCCGCTGGAGTGAAAATGCCAAACGTAAGAGTAATTACGATGTAACCCTTCATATTTGGGGAATTAATCGAGATAATCTCATTTTGGATTTAAGTTCGCAGTTTGCGGCTATGCGTGTGCCCATTCACAGTATGACTGCTAAGGAAACCCGCGATGGCAGAAGCTTTTTCAGTGTGACTATTAGCATTGAAAGCACAGAGCATTTAAAATCCATCACCGAAAAGCTTAATAAAATAAACGGAATTAACAGTATAGAAAGAGCAAACAGTTTATGATAGCTTTAGTTCAAAGATGCAAAAGTGCATCTGTTACAGTAAATGAAGAAATTGTAGGAAAGATTAATAACGGCGTCACGGTTTTTGTTGGAGTCTTTAAAGAAGACGGCGAAAAAGAGTGCGATTTTTTAGCTAAAAAGCTTTCTAACCTTCGCATTTTCACCGATAATGATGATAAAATGAACCTTTCTCTTTTAGATGTAAACGGCGAGGTGCTTGCAATTTCAAACTTTACACTCTGCGCCAACGCTAAAAAGGGGACAAGACCCTCGTATGACGGCGCCGCAAGGCCTGAAACTGCAAATCCTCTTTATGAAAGATTTTGCGCAAAGCTTTTAGAAAACGGAATAAAAAGTGTGCAAAAAGGCATTTTCGGCGAGCATATGGAGGTTTTAGTTTCAAACGATGGTCCTGTTTCGGTTATTTTAGACACCGACAAAATTATGGCTAAAAATAACGGGTGAAAAAATGGAAATTACAACACTTGTATTGGGTAAGCTTTTAAATAATACCTATATCATAACAACAAAACAAAATAACGCTGTTATAATCGACCCCTCGGTTGATTTTGAAAGAATCTATTCAGAGCTTTTAAAAAGCGGTGCAAATTTAAAATATATTATGTTTACCCACGGACATTACGACCACACGGCATCTGCTTATGAACTCAAACAAAAAACAGGTGCAAAAACCGTAATTCATTCTCGCGATGCCGAAATGCTCAGCGATTTTGATAAAAGTATGTCGTGGATGTTCACTAATAAGCCTCAAAAGGTTGAGTGCGATATTGCCGTAAACGACGGTGATACATTAAAGATCGATGAGCTTGAGTTTAGATTTTTAAACACACCCGGACATTCAAAAGGCTCAATGGTTATTTTGCTTAATGATATAATGTTTTCGGGAGATACCGTAATAAAGGGAAGCGTCGGAAGATGTGATTTTTACGGCGGAAGCGAAAATCTTATGCGTCAGTCAATAAAGCGCCTTGCAGAGCTTGATAAGGATTATAAAATTTACTGCGGGCATTATGACAGTACAACACTTTACGAGGAAAAAGAAAATAATATTTTCTTTAAGGAGTATGCGTAATGCAGCTGATAATCGATAATCATAAGCATAGATATGAAATAGAGAATATAGCACGAATGTTTTTTCACGACCATAAGTTTAAGGTCGATTTTGATGTTGACCCCAGTGAAAAAAATTACATTATTTCGGGCATAAGAAAGGATAATCTTGCTTATGCTGTTGTAAATATTGATAGACGTGCAAACTATGTTCAGGATGAAATTCCTAAAAATGCAACAGATGATGAACTCGAGTGGCTTTTATGCACCCTTATGTATAAAGCACTTTGTAATGTAAGCGGTAAAACTCAGCCTTGGGGAATGCTCACAGGTGTTCGTCCTACAAGACTTGTACATCGCATGCTTGACAGCGGCGAGAGTATAGAGAATATAAGAAATAAGTTTATAAATGATTATAAAATAAATGACGAAAAGTTTAGGCTTCTTTATCAAAGCGCAAGCTGCGAAAGAGAAATAATAAAAAGCTCAAATGAAAATGATTTCAGCCTTTATATCTCAATTCCGTTTTGTCCTTCAAGGTGTAATTACTGCTCGTTTGTATCACAGTCGGTTGAAAAGATGGACGAGCTTATCGCTCCCTACATACAAAAACTTATCCAAGAAATAAAGGACGCTGCCAAAATTGTAAATAAGCTTAATTTAAATCTTAAAACAGTTTATATAGGTGGCGGCACCCCCACAACCCTTAGTGCAAATGAGCTTTTAAAGCTTATGTCGGCTGTTAAAGAGAACTTTAATCTTAATTCTGTAATAGAATATACTGTCGAGGCAGGCAGAGCAGATACAATAACAAAAGAAAAATTAGAGGTTATAAAAAGCCTCGGCGCTGATAGAATAAGTATAAACCCTCAAACCTTTAATGATGATGTGCTCGCTCGTATTGGAAGAAAGCACACAGCACAGCAGGTTTTGGATGCATATAAAATGGCAAATGAGGTAGGCTTTAAGTGCATTAATATGGATTTAATAGCAGGCCTTGAGGGCGATAGCGTTGACTCTTTTATGAGCTCACTTCAAACTGCCATATCTCTTGAGCCTCAAAATATAACTGTTCACACCTTAACGGTAAAGCGTGCAGCAGACCTTTCGGAAAATTTCGAAGAGGTGTTCAAAAAGGGCGAGAACAGCGTTGATACTATGGTAAGCGCTTGCCCACAAACACTTGCTCTTTCGGGCTATCATCCGTATTATATGTATAGACAAAAGGGAACACTTTCAAATCTTGAAAATGTCGGCTACAGTAAAGAGGGCTTTGACGGCTATTATAATGTATTTATTATGGATGAAATACATAGCATAATTGCTCTTGGTGCAGGCGGTGTCACAAAGCTTGTGCACCCAAAAACCAAAGAAATAAAAAGAATATATAATTATAAGTTTCCAATAGAATATATAAGAGATTTTGAAAATATAATAAACAGAAAACAAGAGGTTATAGAGTTTTATGAGAAATAGTTTGTTTTCAAAAGACGGCGTTGTGACCCTTGATGTAGTAAATGATTTTGCGAAAAATAATCCTAAGGAGCTTATTTTGCTTTGTGAGGAGTATTATCAAAATCAAGTGGACACGGCTGTAAGTAATGTTATAAATAAAAATGGCGCCGATATAGTGCTCCTTGCAGGTCCCTCGGGTTCGGGTAAAACCACCACTGCAAAAAAACTTTCAGAAGGCTTTATTAAAAACGGAAAGCACGCAGTTTATATTTCCCTTGATGATTTTTTTGTCAATAGAGAAGACCTTCCTAAGCTTGCAAACGGAAAAACTGATTTTGAGTCGGTAAACACCCTTGATATTAAAGAGATAAGAAATTGCTTTTTAAATCTTTTGTCAGGCAAAGAGGCAGTAGTGCCGAGCTTCGATTTTGTCAGCGGAAAAAGAGATGTAAACAAAGCACAAAAAATTAAAATAGAAAAAAATGATATAGTTATAGTAGAAGGCTTGCACGCATTAAATCCACAGCTTACAGATGGTATTTCATTAGACAACAGCGGATTTTACAAGCTTTTTGTTAACCCTGAAAGTCAAATTAGCTTAGTGGGCGGAAAGCCTGTTTTAAAGCGTCGCTCGTTAAGGCTTATGCGCCGTATGATTAGGGATTATTATTTTAGAGGTAGCACCCCTTCAAACACCCTTAATATGTGGCAGGGTGTGTGCGATGAAGAAAATAAAAGCATTATTCCTTTTAAGAGTACAGCCGATTTTTTAATTGATACAGCTCACTTTTATGAGCCTTGCGTTTATCATAATTATCTTTTGCCAATCATTAATAAGGAAAAAGCAGAAAATAAACACCATGAGGAAATTTTAAATTCCTTGGCAGAAAAATTAGAGCTTTTCTATGATTTGGAAATGACAATTATTCCCAAAAATTCCATGATAAGGGAGTTTGTAGGAAAAGCTTAGTTGTAAATTTGTGTAAAGTTTGATAATATATTTATAAAGACAACAATGAAAGGAATTATCAAAATGGATATATTTGACGAAATCTACGCCGCCGCAAAGGACGGATTTAAAAAAACCGAGCAAGCTGCTGAAAAATTAGTTGATAAGGGTAGAATAAATTTAGAAATATTAAGGCTTGAAAGAAAGCTTAAAAAAGCTTATGAAACACTTGGTATGCGTGTTTATAACAATAACGCCGCAGGTGTTGAGGAAGATAAATTTATTTTAATGAAAATAAATGAAATTGATTTAATTAAAGAGAAAATCGAAAAACTAAAGCTTGACAATGAGTATGTTGAATACTGTGAAAAATGCAAAAATTGTGGTAGCTACAACGCTAAGGAAGAGACCGTATGTCGCAACTGCGGAGCTGATTTAACTCCTTTTAATAAGGCTGTTTACAGCGTTGAATTTGACAGCGACAACAAGTAAATTTGTTTGGAGGTTTAACACTTGAATAAGCTTTCTAAAAAGAAAGACGGACAAAGCTTTCTTGAGGGTACTGTCATATTAGTTTTTGCAACAATGGTTGTTAAGGTTATTGGAGCTATATTTAAAATTCCGCTAAGCGATATTCTCGGTGAAGTCGGTTATGGCTATTTTACAGTTGCTTATGGTCTTTTTACGCCGCTTTATTCACTTGCTATGGCGGGACTTCCTGTTGCTGTTGCAAGAATGGTTTCGCAAAGAGCAACTCAAAAAAGATATCGCGATGTTAAAAAGATTTTAAGGGTGTCAACGGCACTGTTTACATTCACCGGTGCACTCGGAAGTCTTATTATGGTTTTAAGCTCGGGCGTATATGCACGAACAATAGCCAGAACGCCTGCAGCATTTCTTTCAATTATTTGCCTTGCACCTGCAGTGTTTTTCTGTTGCATGATGAGCTCGCGTAGGGGATACTATGAAGGGCTTAAAAATATGTATCCAACAGCTATTTCTCAAATGCTTGAAGCGGTTGTAAAGCTTGTTTTTGGACTGCTTCTTTCCTGGCTTGTAATTTATGTTGGAACAAATCAGTTTGAAAGCACTAAAACCGTTTTCGGCACACCGTGTGCAGATTTAACAGAGGCAATGTCGGTAATTTACCCGTTCTCCTCAGCGGCGGCAATTTTAGGCGTAACCTTAAGTACAGCAGCAGGTGCGCTTTATCTTCATATAAAGTATAAGGTTTCGGGAGATAATATAACCCCCGAAGAACTTTTAAGCTCACCGCCCGCACAAAACGGAAAAAGCGTGTTAAGGTCGCTTTTAAAAATCGCAATTCCCGTTTCACTCGGCACCCTTGCCACAACCTTAACCACATTTATTGACTCAAGCTCGGTTATAAATCGTCTTGATTTTATTATGGATAAAAATTCCGATGTAATTGTGGCAATGTATAACGGCATTTCGGATAAGGTGAGCGAGCTTTCTGAGGTTTCAACCTTTATTTATGGTGCCTACGGCTATGCAATTAATGTCTTTAACTTAATTCCGACATTAACCACAGCATTTGCCATAAGTGCTCTTCCGTCGGTAACTTCGGCTTGGACACTTAAAAATAAAGAATTAACCAAAAAAAGCGTTGAAACCGTTCTTAGAATAACAAGCCTTTTGGCTTTTCCTGCAGGAATAGGCATTTCGCTTATGTCAAAGCCTATTTTAAAATTCCTCTATCCTTCAGAAGTGCGCGCTCTCGGCGTTGAAATTGCCACACCAGCACTTTCACTTCTTGGTATAGCAGTTATCTTTGTTGCCCTTTTAACGCCCATTAACAGTATGCTTCAGGCAGTGGGTAGGGCAGACCTTCCTGTTAAGCTTATGTTAATCGGCGGTAGTATAAAAATAGTCACAAACTTTATTTTGGTTTCAATACCGCAAATTAATGTTAAGGGGGCACCAATAGGTACAATTCTTTGTTATGTATTTTTGTTCCTTTCGAGTATGTATTTCTTGTGCAAAAGAATCGGTATGGTACCTGATATAAAAATGACATTTTTAAAGCCTCTTATTGCAGGCACTGTTTGCGGTGTTGTGGCGTACTTAAGCTATATGCTTGTAGAAAATTTAGTTAGTCAAAGAATTGCAACGGTAATTTCAATAATTTTTGCTGCTGTTGTTTATGCAATATGCCTATTACTTTTAAGAGCTATAACAAAAGATGACATAATTTTGCTTCCAAAGGGGAAAAATATTGTAAAAATGCTTGAAAAAAAAGGATTGATAGGTTAAAATATATGTATAGGTGCTTTTTTAAAAGCACCAACCCCAAAAGAAAATAAATTGTGAATTATCACAATAAAGTGAAGGAGAAAGAAATATGACAAAGGCAGAATTAATCAATGCAATTGCAGACAAAGCAGGACTCACAAAGAAAGACGCAGACGCAGCTTTAAAGGCTGTTGTTGATTCTATCACAGAGGCTCTTAAGGCTGGTGACAAGGTTCAACTCGTTGGTTTCGGTACATTTGAAGTTCGCGCTCGTGGCGAAAGAACAGGTAGAAACCCCAGAACAAAGGCTACAATCACAATTCCTGCTTCTAAAGCTCCCGCTTTCAAGGCTGGTAAGGCTTTAAAGGATGCTATTAAATAAGTAAACCTATTTAAGAGGCTGTTTTGGCTTGGCCAAAGCAGCCTTTTTAATTTGGAGGAACTATGAGAATTGATAAGTTTTTAAAAAATGCAAGAATAATTAAAAGACGCACAGTTGCTAATGAAGCTTGTAATAATCAGAGAATTGTTGTAAATGGCAAGCAGGTAAAGGCGTCATATCAAGTAAAAATAAATGATATTATTGAGGTCTATTTTGGAAATCGTATTTTAAAGGTTAAGGTTCTTTCCGTAAATGAGCACGCCTCTAAGGAAACCGCCGCCGACCAATATCAAATTATAGAGGACTAATGAATATATAAAGCTTTTCCCGAATATATAAGTAGTATTAGGAGGGAAAAGATATGACAGTAGAGAAGAATACTCAAAAAATCCCGCATAATGTTATTATGTCAAATAGAGAAAAGCTAAGCCTTACAGGCGTTACCGATGTCGGTAAGTTTGATAGTAATGTTGTAGTTTGTTATTTAAGCTCGGGCGAGCTTGTGATAAAGGGTGAAAATCTTCGGGTCGATAGTGTAAACACTACTACAGGAGATATGGAAGTAAACGGCAAAATAAATGCCCTTATATACACAGAACAAACCAAAACAGTAGGTCTTATCTCAAAGATTTTTAAATAACACTTGCGAGGTCTTTTATTTGAATATATCAAGTGAAATCCAGATAAATTATTTTCTTTTGTCTTTGCTTCTTGGCGTTCTTTTGTGCATAGTATTCGACTTTTTCAGAGTACTGCGTCTAATAGGACTAAACGGCAAAATCTCTGTTTTTATAGAGGATATGCTCTTTTTTATAATTGCTGCCTTAAGTATCTTTGTTTTTTATATGAAAATAACGGACGGTAAATTTAGATTAATAGTGCCTATATCAGCACTTTTAGGTTTTATAATCTATAGATTAACGATAGGTAAGCTTCTGTTTTTTTGTATAAAAAAGATAGTTAACTTAATAATTAAACTTTTTAATTTTGTATATAAAAATATAACATTAAAGGTGTTTCGATTTATACGCAAGTCTGTTAAAAAGATTACACAGCCCGTAGCAGAGTTTTTTAAGAAAAATGTGTATAAAAATATAAAGAATTTTTTTAAAAACCTATTGCCAAAGCCATATAAAATGTTATATAATACTAATAAAGTTAGACGTGGAAGTCAAAAAAATAAGGGGAAGGTGAAAAGCACAAGTGAGACGCAAAGAACAAAAGAAAAAGTCTTTTTTTGCTAACGGCATTGTGAAAATTGCAATAATGTGTTTTGCTGTGTATATAGCCTTCACAATGATTTCATCTCAGGTTGAGCTTTCTGAAAAACGAAAAACAAAAGCCGAGCTTGAAGAGCAAAAAATTGCCCTCTCTGTTTCAAACGAGGAAAAGAAAATGCTCATCGAAAAAAGCGACGACAACGAGTTTATCGAAAGAATAGCCAGAGAATATTACGACTACGCTTACCCCGATGAACAGGTTTTTATTGATATATCGGGAAGCTGATGGCAAGACATTTAAAATTTAAGGAGTTTTTGGTTATTTATGCAGCTTGAAGTCGGAAACATTTTAGAAGGTAAAGTTACAGGTATCACAAAGTTCGGCGCGTTTGTTGATTTAGGTGAAGGCAAAACAGGTATGGTACATATCTCCGAGGTTTCTTCAACCTATGTTACAGAAATCACAGAGCACATCAAGGAAAATCAAATTGTTAAGGTTAAAATCCTTTCAATAGGTGAGGATGGTAAAATTAGGCTTTCAATGAAAAAGCTTAATAATGACGAGGAGAAAAAACCTCCCCGCCGCGAAAACACTTCTCTAAAGCGTGATTTCCAAAATGATATGGGCTTCCAAAAGAAAAAAGAACCCATGTCGTTTGAGGATATGCTCAGTAAATTTAAGCAGTCGAGCGATGAAAAAATGAGCGACTTAAAGCGTAATATGGATTCTAAACGCGGCGGTTACAGCCGTAAAGGAAACGCAAGATAAATAAAAGGCGAAGTGGCAACACTTCGCCTTTTTAAGAGTTTGAAAGAGAGTTTAATATGGATAATTTAAAAATAGTTTGCCCCTGTCTTTTTGGGCTTGAAAGTATACTTGCCGGTGAAATGAAACGCCTTTCGTTTAGAGAGGTTAAATGCGAAAATGGTAAGGTTAGCTTTGTGGGAGATTTAAACGATATAGCAAGAGCTAATATTAATTTAAGAACAGCTGAAAGAGTTCAAATCGAGGTAGCCTCATTTAAGGCCCTCTCTTTTGAGGATTTGTTTCAAGGAACACTTAATGCGCCCTGGGAGGACTTCATAGATAAATTAGAGGCGTTCCCCGTAAAGGGATGGTCGCTTAATTCAAAGCTTCACAGCGTGCCTGATTGCCAGTCAATAATTAAAAAGGCAGTAGTTAAAAGATTAGAAAGTAAATATGGCATAAGCTATTTCGAGGAAACAGCCTCAAAGGTTCAAATTCAGTTTTCAATTTTAAAGGATGAGGTTTCGCTTTTAATAGATACAAGTGGCGCGGGTCTTCATAAAAGAGGGTATAGAGCTAATTCAAACGACGCCCCCATAAAAGAAACACTTGCCGCCGGAATTTTAGACCTTGCGAGAGTAAAGGGCGATAGTGTACTTTACGATGCTATGTGCGGAAGCGGCACATTTTTGGCAGAGGGCTTTTTAAGAGCTATGAAAATTGCCCCTGGGCTTAGACGAAGCTTTGCTGTTGAAAAAAATGCTTTTATGCTTCAAAGTGCATTTCAAAACGCTCGAAATGAGGCGCTTGAAAAAATTGATAAAAGTGTAAGCTTTGAAGGCTTTGGCTTTGATATTGATAAAAATGCTATACAGCTTACAGATAAAAACCTTTCAAAAATTGCTGCAAAGGGCAGGGTAAAGACCAAAATTCAGGATATAAAGGATTTTGTAGTGCCCGAAAAGGCCATTGTTGTTTGCAACCCACCCTATGGTGAACGTCTTTTAGATATTAAAAATGCAGAAGAAATTTATAAAACTATGGGAAAGGTTTTTGAAAAGCGTGACGGAGTAAACTATTATATTATATCGCCTCATGAAGATTTTGAAAGCTTTTTCGGCAGAAAAGCCACAAAAAAAAGAAAGCTTTATAACGGTATGATAAAATGTAATCTTTATATGTACTTTTAGTCTTTTTGTCTTTACATAAACCTTTAAATATTGTATAATAAATAAGATGTAAAGTTTTACCTAATTTTAAAAAGCTTGGAGGATGTTTGTATGAGCCCAAAGTATAACAGAGTGCTTTTAAAGCTTAGCGGCGAGGCTTTGGCCGGAGGCAAAAAAACAGGTATTGATAACCAAACTGTCGTGGATATTTGTAAAAGCATTAAAAAATGCACCGACGCAGGAGTTGAGGTTGCCATTGTTGTAGGTGGCGGAAACTTTTGGCGCGGCAGATCAAATGAACATATGGATAGAACCAGAGCCGACCATATTGGTATGCTTGCAACAGCTATGAATGCTCTTGTTGTTGGCGATGCCCTCGAGAGCCTCGGCGTTGATGTAAGGGTTCAAACAGCCATTGATATGCATCAGGTTGCAGAGCCTTATATAAGAAACAGAGCAATAAGACACTTAGAGAAAAAGCGCGTTGTTGTATTTGGTTGCGGTGTTGGTAGCCCCTATTTTTCAACAGACACGGCATCTTCACTTAGAGCAGCAGAAATAAATGCTGACATTATGTTTAAGGCAACTATGGTAGACGGCGTTTATGATAAAGACCCCCACAAGTTTGATGATGCTGTTAAATATGACACTCTTCCATTAAGCGAGGTATTAACAAAAGGTCTTGCTGTTATGGACTCAACTGCCGCTGCACTTTGCAGAGAAAACAAAATGCCGGTGCTTGTGTTTAGCTTAGAAGACCCCGAAAATATATATAAAGCAGTAATGAATGAAAATGTCGGCACAGTAGTATATGTAGACTAATTTTAAATAAAGGAGAATAAATTATGAGCGAGCTTATGACAACAATTAAAGACAAAATGGGAAAAAGCGTTGAAGTTTTAAAGGACGAATTTTCCGCTATCAGAGCAGGCAGAGCAAACCCCGCAGTTTTAGATAAAATTACAGTTGATTATTATGGTGCACCCACTCCAATTCAGCAAATGGCTGCAATTTCGGTTTCAGAGGCAAGAGTTTTAGTAATTCAGCCTTGGGATGCTTCAACTTTAAAGGCAATTGAAAAAGCAATCAACACTTCAGATATTGGTATTAATCCTATGAACGATGGTAAGCTTATCCGCCTTGCATTTCCCCCGCTTACAGAAGAGCGCCGTAGAGATATTGCAAAGGATATTTCAAAGCTTTCTGAAAATGCCAAGGTAGCTGTAAGGTCAATTAGAAGAGATGGTCTTGAAAAATTCAAGGCTATGAAGAAAAACAGCGAAATTACAGAGGACGATTTAAAGGGCTACGAGAAGCAGGTTCAGGATTTAACTGACCAATTCTGCAAAACTATTGACGAGCTTGCTAAAGTAAAGGAAAAAGAAATTTTAGAGCTGTAATTTCATTAAAACGGAGTTTTAAAAAATATGAGCCTTTTTAAAAAGAAAAACAGCACGCCGCTTTTAATCCCAAATCATATCGGCATAATTATGGACGGTAACGGCAGATGGGCTAAAAAACGCGGTATGCCTCGTAGTATGGGGCATAAAAAAGGTGCAGATGTTTTTAAAAGCATTACAAGATATTGTCGTGATATAGGCGTAAAGTATTTAACGGTTTACGCCTTTTCAACAGAAAACTGGAAACGCTCTAATGAAGAGGTTTCAGGTATTATGGATTTGCTTAGAGAATATCTAAAGGATGTAAAAAATTACACCAAGGATAATATTCGTGTTAAATTCATAGGAGATAGAAGTGCACTTGATAGTGATATAGTGGCACTAATGGAAGAAACAGAAAATGATTCTGTAAATTTTGATGCAATGACATTAAATATTGCATTAAATTACGGTGGAATCCCCGAAATTGTAAATGCAGTTAAAAGTATAGTAAATTATGGCGTGTCAGTAGATAATATTGATGCAGCGCTAATAAAAAGCTATCTTTACACAAAGGACGAACCCGATCCCGATTTAATTATAAGAACGGGCGGGGAATACCGCCTTTCAAACTTTTTAACCTATCAGTCGGCTTATAGCGAGCTTTATTTCACAGATGTCCTTTGGCCTGATTTTAAAAATGAGGATATTGATAAAGCCGTGCTTGCTTTTTCAAAGCGAAACCGAAGATTTGGCGACGCCAAATAATAGAGGTGTAAAAAATGAAACAACGAGTAATTTCGGGCGCCGCTTGCGTGCTGGTGCTCATAGTAGTTTTACTTTTTTTTAATACTATGCTGTTAAATGCAGCAGTAAGTGTGCTTTCAGCAGTTGCAGTTTTTGAGCTTTTATCAGCTGTAGGACTTAAAAAACAGAGTCCTTTTATGATATGCGGTGTAGCATTCGCTTTTTTATTGCCGTTTGTAAGCATAGTAGGCTTAAATGATTATCTTTTGGCTGTATTCTTTATAGCAGTTGTGCTGTTAACATTAAAGTATCACAGCAGCCAAAAGGTAGAAAATGTCGCCTTTATGATAACTGCAACCCTTATGGCTTCGCTTTGCTTTAACTGTATAGTAGGCCTTAGGGACAGCTTTTCTAAAAATGGACTTTTCTATATCATAATGGTTTTTGGCGGTGCGTGGTTTTCTGATACAGGTGCATTTTTTGCAGGTAAGTTTTTCGGCAAACACAAAATGAGCCCCGTTATAAGTCCTAAAAAAACCGTCGAGGGTGCAATTGGCGGTGTAATAGTTAATGTGCTTTTAATGTGCCTATCAGCCTTTGTTTATAAGGAAATTAGAGGTGCATTTGGCATAACCGTTTCTGTAAATTATATATCCTTGTCAATTTTAGCAGTATTTGTTTCGCTTGCCGCTATGTGTGGCGACCTTATCGCATCTGTTATAAAAAGGCAAATGGGTATTAAGGACTATGGAAACATTATTCCCGGTCACGGCGGAATAATGGATAGGTTCGACAGCATAATGTTTACAGCTCCGGTAATATATTTTATTACACAGCTAATAGATATTATCGGATAATATAAAAAAGATACAGCCACCGTTTGTTTATACATCTGGTGGCTTAAAAGTTAAAGGGGAGGTCTTTATGAAAAATATCTCAATTTTAGGCTCAACAGGTTCTATCGGAACTCAAGCTCTTGAGGTGTGTGAGAAAATAGGTGCAAAGGTTTATGCCATTACAGCTAATAATAATTTAGACCTTCTTGAAGAACAAGCAAGAAAATTTAAGGTAGAGCTTGTTTCTATCACAAATAAAGAGCTTTACACTGATTTAAAAACTCGCCTTGCTGACACTAATATCAAGGTTTGTTGCGGTGAAGAGGGGCTTTTAGAGGCGGCAACCTATGATAAAAGCGATACAGTTTTAAATAGCGTTGTCGGGATAGCAGGTCTCATTCCAACTATGGAAGCAATAAATGCGGGTAAAGATATTGCCCTTGCCAATAAAGAAACTTTAGTAACAGGCGGCAAATTAGTTATAGAGGCTGCCAAAAAGAAGGGAGTTAAGATTCTTCCCGTCGATAGCGAGCATTCTGCAATTTTTCAGTGTATGCAGGGCTGCAGTGAAAAGGAAATTAAAAAAATTATTTTAACTGCATCGGGCGGTCCCTTTTTTGGTTTTACTTATGAACAGCTTAAAAATGTAACAAAAGCTCAGGCTTTAAAGCATCCTAACTGGAGCATGGGCGCTAAAATCACAATAGATTCTGCAACCCTTATGAATAAGGGATTAGAGCTGATAGAAGCGGCTTGGCTTTTTAATAAAAAGGCAGAGGATATAGAAATTGTTGTGCATAGAGAATCGGTAATTCATTCGCTAATTGAGCTTTGCGATAATGCAGTTTTAGCACAGCTTGGCACACCCGATATGAAAATTCCTATTCAGTATGCATTAACCTATCCTGATAGATTAGAGTGCGATACAAAATGCCTCTCGCTTACAGACTATACAAACCTAACATTTTATAAGCCTGATTATCAAACCTTTAAGGCTCTCGCCGCCTGCAAAAAGGCAATAGAGCTTGGGGGACTTTATCCCTGCGCTGTAAACTGTGCAAATGAGCAGGCTGTAAAAATGTTTTTAGATGATAAAATAAGCTTTTTAAGAATTGGAGAGCTTGTTGAAGAGGCACTTCATTTTAAAGATTATTCCGGCAATTATACACTTAATGATATTATGAATACAAACCTTGAAATTAGGGAATATGTAAAAACAATAGCTTAATTTTTTATTTAAAGGTGTAATATGCAAACTATAATTACAATTTTGCTAACAGTGCTTATTTTTGGCTTTTTAATCTTTATTCACGAGTTTGGACACTTTATAGTTGCCAAAATTTGCGATGTAAAGGTAAACGAATTTGCGCTTGGTATGGGCCCTAAAATATTTAGCTTTAAAAAAGGCGAAACACAATATTCACTCAGAGCACTTCCAATAGGCGGCTATGTTAGTATGGAAGGCGAAAATGAGGATAGTGACGACCCGAGAAGCTTTAAAAGCAAACACCCGCTAAAGCGTATTGCCATCTGCTCTGCAGGTGTAATTATGAATTTTATTTTAGGTCTTCTAATTGCTATAAGCCTTGTTGCTGCAATTAATACAGACGCTATGATAAGCACTACAATCTCAAAGGTTATAACCCCCGAGGGAACAGTAAGCAAGCTTAAAGAGGGCGATAAGATACTGTCTATTTCGGGCTATAAAATAAATGTTGGCGAGGATATAACCTTTGGTATATCCCGAAGCGACCCTACAGGAAAAACCGAGCTTATTGAGCTTGAAACTGAGTTTGTAGTAATTCGAGATGGCAAAAAAATAAAGCTTGAGGGTGTAAAGCCTTTTGTCAGAGTTGAAGATGAAAACGGCGAAAAAGAGGATAGATACGCCTTTTATGTAAAACCCGAAAAGAAAACGGTTTTAAATGTGATAAAGCACGGCTTTTTTGAGGCAGTTTCATATGTCAGAACAACTGTTTTAGGACTTTGTGATTTAGTAACCGGTAGAGTAGGAATAGATTCTCTCGGCGGTGTTGTAAAAATCGGTCAGGTTGTTGGTGAGGCTTCAAAATTAGGTCTTGAAAATGTCTTTTATATTATGGCGCTTATTTCTGTAAACCTTGGAGTTATGAACCTAATTCCTATTCCTGCGCTTGATGGCGGCAGAATTGTTCTGCTTTGCTATGAGCTATTCTTCAAAAAGCCTATAAATAAAAAGGTTGAAGAGGTGCTTATAGGGGCTAGTATGTTAGCTTTAATAGCACTAATGATTTTAGTAACATTTAAGGATATAATATCAATTTTTTAAGGATTTGATGATATGACAAAATCAAAGGAAATTAAAATCGGTAATATAAAAATAGGAAACGGCAACAAAATTGCAGTTCAGTCTATGCTAAATGTTATTGCCTCTGATATTGAGGGAAATGTAAATCAGGCAGTAAGACTTGAAAAGGCAGGCTGCGATATTGTAAGGGTTTCTGTGCCTAATTTGGAAAGCGTAAGACTTATTGAGGCAATTAAAAATAAAATAACAATTCCGCTTGTTGCCGATATTCACTTTGATTACAAAATTGCTCTTGAATGTGCCGCCGCGGGTGTTGATAAAATAAGAATTAACCCAGGAAATATAGGCAGCAGCGATAGAGTCAAAAAAGTAGCTGACGCCTGCAGAATTCATAATATTCCTATCAGAATAGGCGTAAATTCGGGTTCACTTGATAAGGAGATATTAGCAAAGTACGGTAAAGTCACAGCAGAAGCACTTTGCGAAAGTGCAGTAAAGCAGGCTCAAATGCTCGAGAGCTTTGACTTTGATAATATAGTAATTTCAATAAAATCATCCGATGTCATAAAAACAATAAAGTCATATAGACTTATGAGTGAAAAATATAATTACCCTCTGCATTTAGGAGTAACCGAGGCTGGAACCTCTAAAATGGGAATTATAAAATCCTCTATTGGCATTGGTTCGCTTCTTTGTGACGGTATAGGTGACACAATCAGAGTTTCTTTAACCGATGACCCTGTAAATGAAGTTTACGCAGGACACGATATATTAAAATCCATAGGCCTTGAAAAATCAATTCAGATTGTTTCCTGCCCAACCTGCGGCAGAACAAAAATTGATTTAATAGGTATATGCAGAGAGGTCGAAGAGGCACTTAGCAGTGTAAATAAACCTATTAAGGTTGCAATAATGGGCTGTGTTGTAAACGGACCGGGGGAAGCCTCTGATGCAGATATAGGAATAGCAGGCGGCGATAAGTGCGCGATGCTATTTAAAAAAGGCGAAATTATAAGAAAAATTAATGAAAAAGATATAGTAAAAGAACTATTGGAAGAAATAAATAAAATGTAAGTAGGGACTTTAAATGAAGGCAAATTTCAGAGATATGTTCAGTAGCTTTCTCTCTGACGAGCTCATTGAAGCATTTCAAAGCACAAGTGTTACGCATATAGATGTAAACGAAAAAGGCGACTTTGTAAAAATATTAGTCGACCTTAGCTTTGTGCCGCCTGTAAATGCTGTTTTGGAGTGCGAAAAACAGCTCTCTGCCGCTTTAAACAGAAGGGTAAGGTTTGTTCCGAGTTTTGATAAAAGCCTCTTTAATGAGGATATTTTAGAGTACCTTATAGATGAACTTAAATTTAGAGGAAAAACAGTAAACGGCTTTTTCTCAGGAGCAACTGCAAAAATAGAGGAAAATATTTTTTATATAAATTTAAGCCACGGCGGAAAAGAAATATTAGAGAAAAACTATTGCAGTAATGAGGCTTCAAATATCATTTCAGAGTGGTTTAAAATAAATGTTAAGGTTGAACTTAACGAGCAAAACGATATAGCTCAAAATACAGTTGAGACTTATGTTGAAAAAGTTGTATATGTTAATCCGCCACAGAAAAAAGAGGTAGTAACTGAAAAGGCAGAGCGTCCTAAATATGATAAGCCATTTGAAGCTCCCGAGGTACAAGATGATAGCGAGCTTATTTTAGGCAACGTAAAAATTAAAAAGAAGCCTTTTCCAATAGCAACACTAACCCCCGCGCTTCGCGAGGCGGTTGTATTCGGAGATGTATTTTTTATCTCAAGCCGTGATATTAAAAACGGCGAAAGCACAATTTTTACATTTTATATAACCGATGGAACCGATTCTGCCACCGTTAAAGCTTTTGTAAAAAACGATGGTGAAAGCAAGGTGCCGAGCATTAAAGAAGGACAAACTATTTTGGTAGAAGGTAGCTATGTCCTCGATGAATATGCAGGCGAGTATATTATAAAGCCCCGCAAAATTAATACAATTCAAAAAGAAAAAAAGATGGATCTCTCACAAAATAAACGTGTAGAGCTTCATTTACATACAACCTTTTCGGAACAAGACGCCGTTTCATCTCCCGAATCCTTAATTATGCAGGCGCATGAATGGGGACATAAGGCTATCGCAATAACCGACCACGGCGTTGTTCAGGCTTTTCCCGAAGCTATGAACACGGTTGAAAAAATCTGGAAAAAAGACCCCGATTTTAAGGTAATCTACGGCGTAGAAGCTTATTTTGTAAACGACTTTGTTTCAAGCATAGTGGGTGAGCACGATGCCAATTTGAGCGATGAAATGATAGTTTTCGACCTTGAAACAACAGGTCTTAATGCTCAGTTTGAAAGAATAACTGAAATTGGTGCTGTTAAAATTAAAAACGGCGATGTAACAGAGGTTTTCAACACCTTTGTAAATCCCAATATGCCCATTCCAAAGCATATAAGTGAGCTTACATCAATAACCGACGATATGGTAAAGGATGCGCCCGATGAAAAAGAAGCGTATGAAAAGTTTTTAAAATTCTGTGGTAGCAGTAAAATTTTAATTGCACATAATGCGCCGTTTGATACGGGATTTTTAAAGGCAGTTGCAAATAGAAACAATTTACCTTATGATTTTACTTCACTTGATACAGTTCCTATTTTAAGAAATCTTTATCCGGAACTTAAAAGAGTAACGCTTGACAGCGTTTCAAAGTTTTTAAAATTCCCGCCCTTTAATCACCATAGAGCTTGTGATGATGCTCAGGTTCTTTCCGATATTTTCAGAGCGATGTGTACAAAGCTCAAAAAAGAATTTGATGTAAATAAAATAAGTGATATAAAAGAAAAATTTGGAAAGATTGACCCTAGAAAGCTTCACCCTAATCATATGACAATTCTCGTCAAAAACAGCGTAGGTCTTAAAAATTTATATAAGCTTGTGTCAATGGCACACCTAAATTACTTCTTTAGAAAACCGTTAATTCCAAAAAGTGAGCTTATAAAGCATCGTGAGGGACTTATTATCGGTAGTGCCTGCGTTGATGGTGAGCTTTATGAGGCAGTTTTTGACGGCAAGAGCCACAGTGAACTTTTGGAAATAGCTAAATTTTATGATTACCTTGAAATTCAGCCGCTTGGCAATAACGAATTTTTGGTAAGAGATAAAAAGGTTTCAAGCATCGAAATAGTAAAAGAGTTTAATAAAACTATTATTTCATTGGGCGAAGAGCTTTCAATTCCCGTTGTTGCCACAGGTGATGTTCACTTTAAATCGCCCGACCAAGCAATTTTCAGAAAAATTGTTCAGCCTGCAGAGGGCAAAAGCGATATAGAAGAACAAGCACCTCTTTATTTCAGAACAACCGATGAAATGTTTTCGGAATTTTCCTATTTAGATGAGCAAAAGGCGTATGAAATAGTTGTTGAAAACACAAATAAAATTGCTGATATGGTTGAAAAAGAGGTTAGACCTATCCCAAGAGGCACCTACCCACCGTCAATTGAGGGAAGTGAAGAAACACTGACCGAAATTACTCATAAGCGTGCCAAAGAAATTTATGGTGACCCTCTCCCTGAGATTGTTGAAACGAGACTTAATAAAGAGCTTGATTCTATTATTAAAAACGGCTTCGCCGTTTTGTATATCATTGCTCAAAAGCTTGTTTGGAAATCGGAAGAGGATGGCTATTTAGTGGGCTCGCGTGGTTCAGTTGGCTCGTCATTCGTTGCCACAATGGCAGGTATTTCTGAGGTAAATCCCTTGGTGCCGCACTATATTTGCTCTAAGTGCAAGTATTTTGAGGTGTTTGACGATGGCTCGGTTGGCTCGGGATTTGACCTTCCGCCAAAAAAATGCCCCCGTTGTAATGAGGATTTAAATCGTGACGGACACGACATTCCCTTTGAAACCTTCTTGGGATTTAAAGGTGATAAATCTCCTGATATCGACCTTAACTTTGCAAGTGAATATCAAAGTAGGGCACATAGATACACAGAGGAACTTTTCGGCCACGATAACGTATTTAAAGCCGGCACAATTTCGGCAATTAAGGATAAAATAGCCTATGGTTATGTTAAAAAGTTTCAGGAAGAACACGAAATTAGATTTTCTCCTGCCGAAGTTCAGCGTCTTACAAATGGCTGTACCGGTATCAAAAAAACAACCGGTCAGCACCCTGGTGGAATGGTTGTAATTCCAAACGGCTACGATGTTTACGATTTTACTCCGATTCAGCACCCTGCAAATAAAAGCGATAGTGAGGTTGTAACCACACACTTCGACTTCCATTCGCTTCACGATACTATTTTAAAGCTCGACTGTTTAGGTCACGTTGTGCCAACTCACTATAAGTATGTTGAGGATTTAACGGGTATAAAGGTAACCTCTGTTGATACCTGTGACCCTAAAGTTATGAGTCTTTTCACAAGCCCTAAGGAACTCGGCGTTACCGCAGAGGATATATTCTTTGAAACGGGCAGCCTCGGACTTCCTGAAATGGGCACCAACTTTGTAAAGCAGATGCTTATAGAGGCACAGCCTAAAAAGTTTTCTGATTTACTTCAAATTTCAGGCCTTTCGCACGGTACGGACGTATGGCTTTCAAACGCACAGGATTTAATTAAAAACGGCACCTGCACAATTTCCGAGGTTATCGGAACTCGTGACTCTATAATGGTTTACTTAATCCATAAGGGCGTTCCTAACGATATGGCATTTAAGATAATGGAAATCGTAAGAAAGGGAAAAGCACCAAAGGATTTAACCGACGAGCATAAAAAAACTATGCGCGATAATAATGTTCCCGAGTGGTATATTGACTCGTGTCTAAAAATTAAATATATGTTCCCTAAAGCTCACGCCGCTGCTTATGTTATTGCGGCAGTAAGGCTTGGCTGGTATAAGCTGTATAAACCGGTTGAGTTTTACGCATCATATTTAACGGTGCGTGGTGGTGCACTTGATGTTGAAGCAACTCTCGGTGGTAAAAACGCCGCTCGAAACCGTATTATAGAGCTTAAAGAAATGATAAAAAATAAAACCGCTGAGAATAAGGACCACGATACACTTGATTTGCTTTTAACAATAAATGAGGCTCTTTGTCGCAAAGTTGAATTTTTGCCGGTTAATATCAAAAAGTCACATGCCACAATTTATAGGGTAGAGGACGGCAAAATAAGGCTTCCGTTTAACTGTATCGATGGTATAGGTGAAATGGCAGCAGATGCACTTTATAACAGTATAAAAGATAAAGAATTTTATTCGATTGAGGATTTCACCGCAAAAACAAAAACTTCAAAGGGAATAGTCGAAACCCTTGAAAGAATGAATGCCTTTGGCGATTTGCCAAAGTCAGACCAATTTTCATTTTTCTAAACTAAAAGGATGTGTATTAAATGAACAATAAAAAATCAATTTGGTTTATTTCTGCAAAAGCAATGCTTATGTCATTTTTTAGCAGTATTATAAGTTTTATGTTAAACTGCCTTATAGTAGTAATTGCAACAGATAAGTTTTTTGCAGGCGATGCAGTTGGAACAAGAATTATTATGCAGGTCGTAGGTCTTTTCTGCCAGCTTATATTCTTTTATGGTCTTTTGTGGGATACAGGTCATAATGACGCACAGTTAAACCGCCTAGGTCAAGCAAAGTATCCAATCTGGCGCGGACTTATAATTGGCTTAATTGCGGCGATTCCGTACTACATTATGTCAGTTTTAATGATGCTTATGACATTCGATTTAATCCCCGATATAACAGGACTTTTAAGAGCTCTTTCTTCGCAGTTCTGGGGACTTTACACATTTCTTCTCCCTGTAGCAACAGGTGGTGCCGCAGAGATTGGAAAAATCGAAATTGCTACTTCAACTGCACAGCCTTGGCAGGCAATTTTGGCAGTTTTTGTGCCCACACTTATGGTTCCTATAGCTCAGCTTCCTTATTATCTTGGAAGAATAGGCTTTGAACTTGAAAGTAAAATATTTTTTAAGTCAAATAAAAAGAAAAAATAATTCTTATAGAGACAGAGATGGTAATATGAAACAAAATAAAACTATGCAGATTGTAACTACAGCACTTTTTGCAGCATTGACACTTGTTGCAACTTTATTTATAAGGGTGCCGCTTGTAATTGGATATGTTAATCTTGGTGATGTATTTGTCATACTTTCTGCATTTTACTTAAAAAAGCCGTACTGTATAATGTCAGCAGCAGTTGGTTCAGCACTTGCTGATGTACTGTCAGGATATGTTTTTTATGCTCCTGCAACATTAGTAATAAAAGGTTTGATGCCTATAATTTTCATTATGGTATTAAATAGATTTAAAAACAAAACCAGTATCGCGCCACTTTCTTTATCAGCATTCTGCTGTGAAATAATTATGCCTGTAGGATATTTTTTATACGAAAGCATTTTGTATTCTTTAGAAGTAAGAATAGCTGCCTTGGCATTTAATGCGGTTCAAGGTGCAGTTTCAGCTGTTATAGCTGTTTTGCTTATATTGATTTTAAACAAAACAAAATTAATTAAATAATAAAAAAGCTCTATCCGTTTTATGCGGATAGAGCTTTTTAATTACTTTTTTGAAAGCTTAATTTTTTAAAGAGTGAATTTACACTTTGCTTAAGCTCTTTGTGTTCTTCTAAATTAAGCCTCGGGTCAATTTCTAAAATTTCGCTTGCGCATTTTCTAACAGTATCAAGCATTTTAGAATCAGAAAGCAAATCTGCAATTTTCAGTGGCGGAAGTCCGTGCTGACATTCACCGAAAAAGTTTCCGGGACCTCTTAACTTCAAATCATAATTTGAAATTTCGAATCCGTCACTATGCTTTTGCATAATAGAAAGACGCTCATTTGCATTTTCGCTTTTTGAGTCGGAAACAAGTATACAAAACGACTCAAACTCGCCTCTGCCAACCCTGCCTCTTAGTTGATGAAGCTGTGATAAACCAAATCGCTCGGCGTTTTCTATAAGCATAATGTTTGCATTTGGAACATCAATTCCAACCTCTATAACGGTTGTAGAAATTAAAATGTCAATTTCACCGCTTCTGAAACGACTCATAATTTCATCTTTTTGCTTTGATTTCATTTTGCCGTGCAAAAGCTCGATTTCAAATTCACCCAAATAGGATTTTATGCTGTCATAATATTCGTTAACTGAAGCTAAATCAAGCTCACTTTCTTCAACAGCAGGGCAAACTATGTAAACCTGCCTGCCTAAATTAATATGTTGCCTTAAAAAATTATAGGAACGAAGACGCTTATTGCTGTCTATTACATAAGTTTTTATTTTCTTTCGACCAAGCGGAAGCTCGTCTAAAACCGAAATATCAAGGTCACCGTAAATAGTAAGCGCAAGTGAACGGGGGATAGGTGTTGCCGACATAATAAGAGTGTGCGGGTATCCGCCTTTTTTTATAAATTCTGCTCGCTGTTTAACTCCAAATCGGTGCTGTTCGTCGGTTATAACAAGCGCTAAATTATTAAATTCAACTGATTTTTCAATAAGCGCGTGGGTGCCGCATAAAATGTCAATTTCACCATTTTTAAGCCTTTCAAAGAGGCGTTCTCTTTGTTTTTTAGTGGTAGAGCCGGTTAAAACTTCAACAACAATATGAAACGGCTCAAGCATATTTTTAAGGGTTTTATAGTGCTGAAGCGATAAAATTTCTGTGGGCGCCATAATAGAAGCTTGATAGCCATTTTTAGCACTCAGATAAAAAAGTGCCGCCGCAACAAGCGTTTTACCCGAGCCTACATCTCCTTGAAGTAGCCTATTCATACAGTTTCCACTTGTAATATCATTTATGGCACTAAAAATTGCTTTTTTTTGAGCATTTGTTGGTGAAAAGGGAAGAGAATTGTAAAAATCACTTAAATCTGTAAAAGAAAAAACAAACTCACTTTTTCTTTTTGCTCTGTTTTTAAGCCCTGCCATTCCAAGCTGTAGGCACAATAGCTCTTCAAATATAAAAAGCTTTTTTGCATTTTCAGAAGCTTTTAGGCTTCTTGGAAAATGAATGTCAGAATATGGCGTTTGGGTTTTAAAAGCGTCAAGCTTTTTTAGCATAGCATCTGAAATGGGTAAATTAGGCTCATTTTTTAAAAGTAAAAGAGCTCTTTTAACAGTATTTGATATAATTGTGTTTGTAAGACCTTTGGTAAGAGGATAGATAGGTGTTAAATTAGAGCTTTCGCCCTCTTTAATAAAGGTTGGAGAGCTTATTTCAGGACGCAGTAAATTGCCCGAAAGTTTGCCAGAAAAGATATATTTTTCGCCTATCTTTAGCTTTTCGTAGGCAAATTTATTATTAAATATTGTAACAGTTGCCGCAGTTTGCTCGCTATCTAAAACAGTAACCCTGAAAATTTCAAGTCCCGAGCGCACCTTAATAGGAGCCTGTTTAGAGAAAACTGTGGCCTTAACTGTTATTCTATCACCTATAAAACATTTGGATATTGGGGATGTGTTAGAGTAATCAATATATCCTCGAGGGAGATGGTGTATAAGGTCATAGACGGTGTATATGCCAAGCTTATTAAATAAAAGCGCACGCTTTTGCCCAACGCCGCTTATAGAGGTGATGGGTAAATTTAAAGCACTCATACTTTTTCTCCCTTCCTAATTTAAAATAAACGGGCGATTTTTTAAAAATCGCCCGTAACTTTCTTATTCAACCGATACTATATAGTAGTATACAGGCTGGTTACCCTTTATAAGTGATACATCAATATCAGAACTGAGCTTCTGCTTTAATGCTTCAACAGTTGCCTCTGCATCGCTGTCGCTAACATCCTCACCGTAAATAATTGTCACAAATGAAGATGTGCTCTTAACAAGCGAGCGAGTAAGCTTAATTAAAGCTACATCAAGTTCTTTTTCAACAAAGGAAAGCTTTCCATTTTCCATAACAAGAAGCTCGCCCTTTTTAATCTTGTGGCCTTCATAGTCAGAATCACGAGCCGCAAATGTTATCTGTCCGCTTCCGACATTGTCAATAGCCTTCATCATATTAATTTGGTTTTGAGAAGCATCAATGTCAAAATCAAATGCAAGCATTGCAGATAAGCCTTGAGGGATTGTACGTGTGTGAAGCACTCTAACCTCTCTGTCGGCAAGGGGAACTGCCTGCTCTGCTGCCATAATGATGTTTTTGTTATTAGGAAGCACAAAAACTGTTTTGGCAGGAACTGCTTGAATTGCATTTAAAATGTCATCTGTGCTGGGGTTCATTGTCTGACCACCGCTAACTATTTTGTCAGCACCAAGGTCTGTAAATAGCTGAGCAATACCGTCACCTGCACAAACAGAAACAAATCCAAACTCTATTTCGGGGTCAACCGGAACATAATCTGCTTTAGCATCTTTGGGAGCTTCAGCGGCCTTTTGATTTTGATGCTGCTCACGCATATTTTCTATTTTCATATTTGTAAGCGAGCCGAATTTAAGACCTTCCTGAAGTGCATTTCCGGGGTTGTTTGTATGAACATGAACCTTTATAATGCTTTCGTCGTCGACAACTACAACGCTGTCGCCGATAGACTCTAAATATGCTCTTAAAGCAAGAGGTTCTTGATTTTTGTCTTTTTCACGCTGAACTATAAATTCAGTACAGTAGGTAAATGTAATTTCACCATCAAATTCTGCAGCAGCATTAAATGAAGCCTCTGAAGAGGAAGCGGTGTCGCTGTCGGGAGAGGGAACAATTACACCGTCTTTAAAAACAGATGTCATACCATCGAAAATAACGGTAAGTCCCTTACCACCGGCATCAACAACGCCGGCTTTTTTAAGAACAGGAAGAATTTCGGGTGTTTTTGCAAGAGCATCTTTAGATGCTTTGCATACATATTCCCAAAATGCTACAAAATCAATCTCATTTTCGCCTGCATTTTCACAGTAGGCAAGTGCTTTTTTTGCGGTTTTGCGAATAACTGTCAAAATAGTGCCTTCTGTGGGCTTCATAACAGCCTTATAAGCTGCCTCTGTACCCATCATAAGTCCATTTGCAATATCCTTAGCCGAAGCCTCGTCACAACCCTTTAAGCCCTTTGATATTCCTCTGAATATAAGAGAGAGAATAACGCCCGAGTTTCCTCTTGCACCTCTTAAAAGTGCCGAAGAAGCG
>JAFSGZ010000035.1 GCA_017440545.1 Oscillospiraceae bacterium | reverse complement strand
GGGATAACCGACAAGAAAAGCCCGAATATAAGCGAAAATGTCAGTGTATAGAACTTTTTAATAAGAAAATTAATCACAACAGAAACAACGACTACTCCTATTATAACTCCGACTGCAGCAGGGATTAAAACTGCAAAATTCAAACTTGCAAGCGAATTTACCCAGAGATTATAAAGCCCAAAAGCAGACAATATAGCGGCACTGTCAATTCCCGGCACCACATAAGATGCGGCAACAGCCACGCCAAGCAAAAGCGACTGCCAAATGCTCGGATTTACAATCTCAGGAAAGAGATTTTTGTTAAAGTTAAAAACGAGCAAACCTAAAATAAAGGTTGCGGCTATACAGATATAATACTTATTTGAAAAGCCTTTCTTTTTTACCTCTTTATAAAAAAGAGGCACCGAGCCTAAAATAAGACCTAAAAAAACAAAACGTGTTTGCATTTGATATGAGCTTAAAAGATGTGCCACAATTTTGCTGAACACAAAAACGCCGAGTACAATTCCAAAGCCTAAGGGCATTAAATAAAGCACGCTCTTTTTAAATGTTTTAAAAATACTGCTTATGGCATCGACAGTTTTTGCATATAGTCCGAAAATCACAAGCAATATACTGCCGCTCAGTCCCGGAGAAACGGCACCAAGTCCTATTACTATTCCCTTTAAAAAATTTAGCATTTTTATCTCTCCGCAAAATTTTGATTATCGTTTTAATTATAACAGATAGTTTTTTAAAAAACAACCTATTTGATTTTTTAAATTTGTTATGATATAATTAAAAAAGACTAAAAAGGTGGTTAGAAAAATGGCATTAAAAGAATCGGGCGAAATGTATCTTGAATCTATATATGTCCTATTAAACGAAAAAGGCATTGTGCGCTCTATCGACGTTGCTGAAAAAATGGGATTTTCAAAACCAAGCGTCAGCCGAGCCATCGGAATACTCAAAAACAATGAGCTAATTAGCGTAAGCCGTGAGGGCTACATAACCTTAACAGAGGTGGGTCTTGTTAAAGCCAAGCAAATTTTTGAAAGACATACAGTCGTTTCAAATGTGCTCATCGCTTTAGGAGTGCCCAAAGAGATTGCAGACGACGATGCCTGCCGCATTGAGCATATTATCAGTGAAGAAACCTTTTTAGCTATAAAAAAATATTTAAACGGCCAAAAATAAAGATGTCAAGGCAAAAGCCTTGACATCTTTTTATGTTAAGCCATAAACGCAAAATACAAAATAACCACAACTCCAAGCACAATTCTGTACACGCCAAATGCCTTAAAGTCGTTTTTCTTTATATAGGACATTAAAAACTTAATTGCAAGAACGGACACAAAGAAGGCTGTTACTGTTCCAAAGAAAAGCACCATCGCTTCGTTAAAGTCAATAACATTCCCATCCTTAAAGAAGCCAAGAAGCTTTATTGCGCTTCCGCCAACCATAGCAGGAATTGAAAGGAAAAACGAAAACTCTGCGGCGCAAACGCGACTTAAACCTAAAAGCATAGCACCGAGAATTGTCGAGCCGCTTCTTGAAGTTCCCGGAACAAGCGCCAGACACTGAATAAGTCCTATTAAAAATGCAAGCTTAAAAGAAATTTCTGACACATCTTTATACTTTTCTTTTTTATTATAGCTTTCAATTACTATAAATAACACACCGTAAACTATAAGTGCTGCCGCAACAACAAATGCCCTTATATCACCCGTCAGCATAGCGTCGATTTCATCATCAAACAAGATTCCGAAGAATGCGGCAGGGATACTTGCTATAGCTATTTTAAGCCAAAGCATAATTTTAGGCATAGAAACATAATTGTTTACAAGTTTTTTAGCACCTTTATCGTTTCCGTTTTTAAAATAGCTTACATCATCCCTCTTTTTATTAAAGGGCCAAAGCTTACTGAAATACAAAACCACAACAGCAAGAATTGCGCCAAGCTGAATAACGACCAAAAACATTTCCATAAAGTCCTTATCCATTTTAAGCTTAACAAACTCGTCTAAAAGTATCATATGTCCGGTACTGCTTATAGGAAGCCATTCTGTTATTCCCTCGACTATACCAAGCAGTATCGACTTTAAAATTTCTATCATAATTTACCTCATTTTGCTTTTTTAGTATATTTTATATTATAGTATCTAAAAATATTACTGTCAATCTTAAAAACGCTTGACAAATCGAAATAGAGCTATTATAATCTAATTTATAAAGGCTATGACGAAGAGGAACGAGCTTTTAAACTTACAGAGAGTCGGCGGTGGGTGTGAGCCGATAGCAAAAAAGTTCAGTGTTCTATGGCTTCCGAGCTCGAGGTTCGAGGGTTTTAAAAACCGTTAGGGCTTTGCGTAAGATTGCTACGTTAGTGCAAAGGGCTTGATAGAGCCTGTGAGTGACGCTTTTGCGTAATTTGAGTGGTACCGCGGAATTTATTTTCGTCTCAAAGGGGTTTCTTTGAGGCGGTTTTTTATTTTAAGGAGGTAATTTAATTGAGTAATTTACACAGAGAAACATTATGTGTTCAGGGCGGTTACGCCGCAAAAAACGGTGAGCCCAGACAGATTCCCATTATTCAAAGCACAACATTCAAATATGATTCTTCGGACGATATGGCAAAGCTTTTCGATTTAGAGGCAAGCGGCTATTTTTATTCGAGACTTCAAAACCCCACCTGCGACAATGTTGCTGCAAAAATTTGTGCACTTGAGGGCGGAACTGCCGCTATGCTCACCTCCTCAGGTCAAGCAGCTTCTTTTTTCTCAATCTTTAATATTTGCGGATGTGGCGACCACGTTGTATGCTCTTCAAGCATTTATGGCGGTACATTTAATCTCTTCTCGGTTACATTAAAGAGAATGGGTATTGAATTCACATTTGTTTCGCCCGACTGCACAGAGGACGAATTAAATGCTGCATTTAAAGACAACACCAAGGCGGTTTTCGGAGAAACCATTGCAAACCCTGCACTTTGCGTGCTTGACATTGAAAAGTTTGCAAAGGCAGCACACAGCCACGGTTGTCCCTTAATTATTGATAATACCTTTGCAACACCAATTAACTGCCGTCCTATCGAGTGGGGAGCTGACATTGTAATTCACTCTACAACAAAATATATGGACGGACACGGCGCAGCAGTTGGCGGCTGTATTGTTGACAGCGGTAAATTCGACTGGACAAAGTATCCCGAAAAATTCAGTGGACTTTGCACCCCTGATGACAGCTATCACGGCGTTACCTACACAGAGCGTTTCGGTTTAGAAGGCGCATTTATCACAAAGGCAACCGCTCAGCTTATGAGAGATTTCGGTGCTATTCAGTCACCTCAAAACGCTTTCATTTTAAACTTAGGTCTTGAAAGCTTACATGTCAGAATGAAACGCCACTGCGAAAATGCTCAGGCAGTTGCAGAATTTTTACAAAATCACCCCAAGGTTAGCTGGGTTAACTACTGCGGCCTTAAGGGCGATAAATACTACGATTTAGCTCAAAAATATCTTCCCAACGGCTCTTGCGGAGTTATAAGCTTTGGCGTTAGCGGCGGAAGAGAAAATGCTAAAAAGTTTATGGGCGAGCTTAAAATCGCAGCTATTGAAACACACGTTGCAGACGCACATTCCTGCTGTCTGCACCCTGCAAGCGCAACTCACAGACAGATGTCTGATGAGGAGCTTATCGCCGCAGGTGTATCCCCCGACCTTATCCGTTTCTCATGCGGAATTGAAAGTGCCGAGGACTTAATTGCTGATATTGAACAGGCACTTAGTAAAATCTAAAAAAGAGGTTTAATTTAAAATGCCTATTAAAATACCAAATGAGCTCCCTGCTGTTAAGGTGCTTACAGATGAAAATATATTTGTAATAACCGAAACACGCGCTATGACTCAGGACATTCGTCCCCTAAAGCTTTTGCTTTTAAATTTGATGCCAACCAAAATAGACACCGAAACTCAGCTTTCGCGTCTTCTTGGCAACACCCCGCTTCAAATTGAGCTTGAGCTTATAAGGACAGAAACTCATAAATCAAAGAACACATCGCAGGAGCATCTTCTTTCTTTTTATAAAACCTTTGATGATATAAAGGACCAAAATTTCGACGGAATGGTTATAACCGGTGCTCCCGTTGAAAATATGGAGTTTGAAGAGGTTGAATATTGGGAAGAGCTTTGCAAAATAATGGAATGGACCAAAACCCATGTGCATAGCACCTTTCATATTTGCTGGGGCGCACAGGCAGGTCTTTACTACCATTACGGCATAAACAAAAAGCCTCTTTCAAAGAAGCTTTTCGGCATATTCCCTCACACCGTTGACTATAAAAAGTCGATACTATTCAGAGGCTTTGATGATAAATTTATGGTGCCTCATTCAAGACACACAACTGTTTTGCGAGAGGATATTGAAAAGGTTTCAAAGCTTAAAATTTTGGCTTCCTCTGAGGAAGCAGGCGTTTATGCAGTATCAAGCAAAAACGGCAGACAGATTTTTATAACAGGTCACCCCGAATATGATGCGGGCACACTTTCAAAGGAATATCATCGCGATTTAGATGCAGGAAAAGAAATAGATATTCCAAAAAACTACTATCCCGATGATAACCCAAAAAAAGCTCCCATTGTGAGTTGGAGAAGCACAGCAAATCTTTTATATTCAAACTGGCTTAACTATTTTGTTTATCAGACAACGCCTTACGATATTAATAAAATTAAATAATCTTTTAAAAATCCGCACTTTTTGTGCGGATTTTTTAATTTACGGTATTGTAAATTCAAAAAAATAATATTATAATAAACTCGTAAAGATTATAAAATGAGGTGTATTCTTATGAATCCTATTCTTGAAAAAATCAAAAGAATCGGCTTAGTTCCGGTTATCAAAATTGACGATGCTGAAAAGGCAGTGCCCCTTGCACGCGCACTTAGCGATGGTGGTATCCCTGTTGCAGAGGTTACCTTCCGCACAGATTGTGCAGCAGAGGCTATTGCTAACATTGCAAGAGAGCTTCCTGACGTTTTAGTTGGTGCAGGCACAGTTGTTAGTGTTGAACAGGTTAAGGCTGCTGTTGATGCAGGTGCAAAATACATCATCTCTCCTGGATTTGACAGTGAGGTTGTTAAATATTGTATTGAAAACGATATTCCCATCACCCCCGGCTGCAGCAGTGCAAGTGATGTAGGTAAGGCTGTAAAGCTTGGTCTTGAGTGTGTTAAGTTCTTCCCTGCTGAAACAGTTGGCGGACTTAAGGCTCTTAAAGCTCTTGCAGGTCCCTTCCCCAAAATGAAATTTATTCCTACAGGTGGAATTAACCCTGACAATCTCGGAAGCTATCTCGCATTTAATAAAATCATTGCCTGTGGCGGAAGCTGGATGGTTCCTCAGAAGCTTGTTGACGCAAATGACTGGCAGGGTATCACAGAAATCGCTCGTCAGGCTGTAACAGCTATGCTCAACTTACGCATTGTGCACATCGGTATTAACAGCGACGATGAAGCTACCTGCCGTAACACCTGTGCTCTCCTTTCAAAAATTCTCTGCGCTCCCTTAGATGAGAGAAGCAAGAGCATTTTTGTAACCAAAGAGTTTGAGGTTATGAAGTTTAAAGGCGTTGGTACACACGGCCACATTGGAATCGGAACCTCAAGCGTTCCCCGTGCAATTGAATACTTTACCTCACAAGGCATTGAGTTTGATGCTGATTCTATCACTTATGATGATGCAGGCGAGCCTAAATTTGTTTACTTCAAGGGCGAATTTGGCGGCTTTGGCATCCACCTTGTTAATGCATAAACTGAAAAAACCGAAAAGGCAAAAGCCTTTTCGGTTTTTTGTTGTCTTTTTAAGAAATATATGGTAAAATATACGCGAGGTGATAAGATGTTTTATATTTCTTTAAAGGCTCGCGCCAAAATAAATTTTTGCTTAGATATAATAGGTGTCAGAGCCGATGGCTACCATCTTATCGAAAGCGTTATGCAAAGCATCGAGCTGCACGACACTGTTAAGGTTAGAAAGCTTAAAGAAAATAAAATCTCGGTTATATGCAGTGATAAAAGCATAAATGAAACCGACAATATTGCCTACAAAGCAGCAAAATGTTTTTTTGAAAGCACAGGCATTTTAGGTGGCACTCAAATCAAGATTAAAAAGCGCATACCCTCGCAGGCAGGTCTTGGCGGTGGAAGTGCCGATGGCGCTGCTGTTTTGGTTGCATTAAATAAACTCTTTAAAGTAGGACTAAGCGAAGAAGCTCTTTGTAAAATCGGCGAAAAGATTGGCGCCGATGTTCCATTTTGCATTGTTGGCGGAACACAGCTTGTTCGCGGCATAGGCGAACAGCTAACAGCCCTTGACGATTGCCCAAAGTGTCATTTAGTTATTGCAAAAGGTAGAGAATGTGTTTCAACAAAAGAGGCTTACAGCCGTTTTGATAGTGCCCAAAATATTCCTACTGTTTATTTAAACAAGGTTATTGAGGCTCTGTCAGCAGGAAACTTTGAAGCCTTAAAAGGTAAGCTTATAAATGTTTTTGAAAAGACTTCTAAAATACCCGAGGTTGAGCATATTATAACAACGCTTAAGGAATTTGGTGCAATAGATGCTGCCATGACCGGAAGCGGCAGTGCTGTGTTCTCTATTTTCAGTGATAAAAAGAAAGCAAAGAAAGCTGCAAGAGCTTTATCACAAAAAGGGTTTTACGCAAAACTCACAAGCGTGTCACCGCTCGGAATAAGTATCTTTTAGGCGAAATAAAACGCAAAAAAATCTTTCTAAAAAGCCATTTAGGTATTGACAACTCACAAAAAGAATTATATAATATTTGTTGTTGCAATACTATGGGCCATTAGCTCAGTTGGTTAGAGCAACCGGCTCATAACCGGTTGGTCCGGGGTTCGAGTCCCTGATGGCCCACCATATTATAGGGGTATAATGTAATGGTAACATTCCGGTCTCCAAAACCGTCCTTGAGGGTTCG
>JAFSGZ010000034.1 GCA_017440545.1 Oscillospiraceae bacterium | reverse complement strand
TTTATATTTATTGTAAACCCAATGGCAGGCAAAAATAACAGCGCAGTTAATTTTATAACAGAAATAAAGGCATTTATAAACGCTTTTGACATAGACGGTAAAATTTACATTACAAAATGCGTCGATGATGCTTGTAATTTTGTAAAAAAATACTGTGAAAACATTAAGGTGCCGACAAGATTTTATGCATGTGGTGGCGATGGGACCTTAAATGAGGTAATAAACGGCGCGGCAGGTTGTCCTTTAGCTTCTGTGGGGATTCTCCCATTAGGCTCGGGCAACGATTACATAAAAAGCTTAGGTAACAAAGAAAGCTTTCTTGATTTAGAGTCTCAAATTAAAGGCGAAAAGGTTAAGGTTGACCTTATTAAAATAGGTGACAGATATGTTATAAATATGTGCAACATCGGCTTTGATGCAACCGTTGCACACAACTATACTAAATTTAAAGCTATGCCCGGCGTTTCGGGAAAAATGGCATATACTATGAGCGTTTTCTACTGTTTGGTGAACAAAACCTCAAGCAAAATGAAGCTTATTATTGACGATAAAAAGGTTATTGCAAACGATTTTCTTTTATGCTCGGTTTCAAAGGGTATTTACTGCGGCGGACAGTACAAAACCTCCCCCGCCTCTGATGTTTCAGACGGTTTTATAGATATTTGTGCAATAAAGAAAATTTCACGTCCGCAGTTTTTGAAATTCTTTAATTTATACAAAAAAGGCGAGCACGTTTCAAACCCTGACCTTGCAGATTTGGTCTATTATTTTAAATGCAAAAAGCTCACTATTGAAAGTGATGAATTAATCCCCATGTCGCTCGACGGCAACGCAGACTTTTTACATAAGAGTGTAACCTTTGAGGTTATGCCAAAAGCTCTTGACATTATTCTCCCTGCCCAAGCTGTGCGTGATGATGACAAAAAAACAGCGGCAAACAAAACTGCTGCCGCACTAATATAAAAAAAGAAAAGCCCCTGCAAAGCATAGCTTTGCAGGGGTTTATTTTTAAATTTATTCGTTTTCAGCGTTTTCTACGGGAGCAGCTTCTTCACAGCCGCAATCACATTCGCAGCAATCATCGCACTCACAGTCGAAATCGTCAAAATCGTAATCATCAAAATTGAACACATCTTTCTCCTGCTCTTCACGATGACGTTTTAATAAATAAAGAACTCCGACAACTGCGCCGGCAATTACTGTTGCAAATCCAATAAAAGCTAAAACCTTTTTCATATTTTTATCCTCCGTTTATGAGATTCTTTATTTTATTATACCCTTGACTTTACCAAAAATCAAGTATATTTACTTAAAATTAAAGAATAATGCTTTCGCCTGTCATTTCAGAGGGCTTGTCAAGGTTTAAAATTTTAAGCATTGTGGGGGCAATATCAGCAAGAACGCCACCCTCTCTGAGTGTGCAAGGATATCCTACTACACAGAAAGGAACGGGGTTTGTTGTGTGAGCTGTAAAGGGTTCGCCGTTTTCATCTCTCATATGGTCGGCATTTCCGTGGTCAGCAGTGATTATTGTTACGCCGCCCATATCTTTTACAGCGTTTACTACTCTACCAACGCAGGTATCAACAGCTTCAACAGCTGCCTTTGCGGCATCAAACACGCCTGTATGTCCTACCATATCGCAGTTTGCAAAGTTCAGGATAATTACATCGTAGTTTCCGCTTTCAATTCTTTCAACAACATTGTCGCAAACCTCGTAGGCGCTCATTTCAGGCTTTAAATCGTAGGTTGCAACCTTGGGAGAATTAACAAGGCATCTATCCTCATTTTCATAAACTTTTTCTACGCCGCCATTAAAGAAGAATGTAACGTGGGCATATTTTTCGGTTTCAGCAATTCTAAGCTGTGAAAGGCCCTGTGCTGATATGTACTCACCAAATGTGTTATCTAATGTCTGTGGCTTAAAAGCAACCTCAACATTTGGCATTGTGGCGTCATATTGTGTCATACATACAAAGAAAGGTTTTACAGCACCGTTTTCTCTTTCAAAACCGCTGAAATCATCATCAACTAAGGTTCTTGTGATTTCTCTCGCTCTGTCTGGGCGGAAGTTAAAGAAAATTACGCTGTCGTTTGATTTAATATTTGCATTTTCAGCGCAAACTGTGGGAACAACAAACTCATCAGTTACTCCCTCTTCATAAGACTTTTTAACAGCATCAACAGCATTTAGATTAACATTTCCCTTGCCGTTTACCATTGCATCGTAAGCCTTAACAACTCTTTCCCAACGGTTATCTCTATCCATAGCATAGTATCTGCCCATTACGCTGGCAATTTTACCGATACCGATGTTTTTAAGTTCACTATCAAGCTCAGCTACAAAATCAGCAGCCGACGAGGGAGGAACATCTCTTCCATCTAAGAAGCAGTGAACAAAAACATCTTTTACTCCCATATCCTTTGCCATTTTTACAAGGCCGTAAAGGTGAGAATTATGACTATGTACGCCGCCATCAGATAAAAGACCCATAAAATGAAGTGCGCTGTTATTATCTATGGCATTCTTCATAGCTTTAACGAGAGTTTCATTGTTTAAAACGTCGCCGTCTTTAATGCTTTTTGTAATTCTTGTTAATTCTTGATAAACTATTCTACCCGCACCGATGTTTGTGTGTCCAACCTCGCTGTTACCCATCTGTCCGTCAGGAAGTCCAACATCATTTCCCGATGCGCCGATAAATGTTAAGGGGTTTGATGAGAATATTTTATCTAAATTAGGGGTGTTTGCGGCTGCAATGGCATTATCCTTTACATCTGCATTACCAAAGCCGTCTAATATCATTAAAACCAAAGGCTTTTTATTCATTTTAAAACTTCCTTTTTAAGTTATTTTGAAGCAGCATTTACAATTACAGCAAAGTCGTCTGCCTTAAGTGATGCGCCGCCGATAAGTCCGCCATCAACATCTTCCATTGACAAAAGCTCATCGGCATTTTTTGCATTCATAGAACCGCCATACTGAATTGTTACACCATTTGCAACACTCTCACCGTAAAGCTTTTTGAGGGTGTTTCTAATGCAAGCGTTAACTTCATTTGCCTGCTCGCTTGTAGCGGTTTTACCGGTTCCGATTGCCCAAACAGGCTCATAAGCTATAATAACATTTTTCATTTGCTCTGCTGTTACACCTTGAAGTGCAATTTTAACCTGCATAGCAACTAACTCTTCGGTTACGCCCTGCTCACGCTGCTCTAAATACTCACCAACGCAAACAATAGGAATAAGTCCTTCTGAAAGAGCTGCAAGAGTTCTCTTATTAACTGTTACATCTGTTTCACCAAAATATGTTCTTCTTTCGGAATGTCCGATAATTACATACTCAACGCCCATCTCTTTGAGCATTATGGGAGAAACTTCAGCTGTAAAGGCTCCGGACTTTTCAAAGTGGCAGTTTTGAGCTCCAACCTTAATATTTGTGCCTTTTGTTTCTTCTAAAGCTACCTGAAGATCTACATAAGGAACGCAGATTACAACATCGCAATTTGCATCCTTTACCTTTTCTTTAAGCTCACTGATTAAAACCTTCGCCTCTGCGGGAGTTTTATTCATTTTCCAGTTTCCTGCGATAACAGCTTTTCTTAAACTTTTATTCATTTTATTTACCTCTTATCATAATTTTGCAGGCAGCCTTTTTTATAAAGCTGCCTGCATTTTAATTTATAGCTTATTTCTCGTCAAGGCAAGCAATTCCGGGAAGCTCAAGTCCCTCTAAAAATTCGAGTGATGCGCCGCCGCCGGTTGAAATGTGTGTCATCTTATCTGCATAGCCTAAAGTTTCAACTGCAGCTGCAGAGTCGCCACCGCCGATAATTGAAATAGCATCTGTTTCGGCAATTGCCTTTGCAACCGAACGAGTACCTGATGCAAAGTGCTCCCACTCTGAAACGCCCATAGGTCCGTTCCAAACAACTGTGCCTGCACCTTTGAGGGTTTTAGAATAAAGCTCTTGTGTTTTCTCGCCAATGTCAAGTCCCATCCAGCCGTCAGGAATAGAATCAGAATAAATTGACATATACTCGGAATCTTCTTTATACTCACGAGCAATTACATTGTCAACGGGAAGTAAGAAATTAACATTCTTAGCTCTTGCTTTATCTAAAATTTCCTTTGCAAGATCTAACTTATCCTCTTCGCAGATTGAGCTTCCGATGCTGTGGCCTAAAGCTTTGAAGAAGGTGTAAGCCATACCACCGCCGATGATGAGTGTATCAACCTTTTCGATGAGATTGTTGATAACGCCGATTTTATCAGAAACCTTTGCGCCGCCTAAAATAGCAACAAAGGGTCTCTTAGGCTCTTCTAAAGCAGCACCCATAATGCTGATTTCTTTTTGAATTAAATATCCGCAAACTGAAGGAAGGTAATGTGATACGCCTTCTGTTGAAGCGTGTGCTCTGTGAGCTGTACCGAATGCGTCGTTTACAAAGATTTCTGCCATAGAAGCAAGCTTTTTAGCAAACTCAGGGTCATTCTTTGTTTCTTCTTTATGGAAACGAACGTTTTCGATTAAAGCAACTTCGCCTTCCTGTAAGTTAGCTGTGATAGCCATTGCATCTTCGCCAACTACGTCCTTTGCCATTTTAACTTCACAGCCTAAAAGCTCTGAAAGTCTTACAGCAACGGGAGCGAGTGAAAACTCGGGTTTAAATTCACCCTTGGGTCTTCCCATATGTGAGCAAAGAATAACCTTTGCACCGTTGTTCTTTAAATATTCGATAGTTTTTAAAGCGCCCTTAATACGCTTATCGTCGGCAATTTTACCATCCTTAAAAGGAACGTTAAAGTCACAACGGACTAAAACCTTTTTGCCTTTCACCTGTATATCTTCAACTGTTTTTTTGTTAACTGAAGTCATAATCTCTTTCCTTTCAATTAATTATTATTTTCCTAATTTAATGTACCAGCGTATATTTTACTATAAAACATAAAGTTTTTCAAGATAAATTTTTAACAATTTTACATTTTTTTGATATATTTTTTATGTTTTATAAAAAATATGTATTTACACATTAATATTTTAGTCAAAAAGTGTACCGAAATTCGTAAGTCTCGGAAAATTTTGCTGTCTTAAAACCTCGTAAACTCCTATTGCAACCGAATTTGAAAGATTTAAACTTCTCGCTTCATTCATCATAGGTATTCTCACACACTTTTCACGGTTAGCAAGCAAAAGACTTTCAGGAAGTCCTCTATCCTCTCTTCCGAAAAAGAGATAGCTTTTTTGAGGGTATTTCTCATCACTATAAACCTTTTTAGATTTGGTGCTGAAAAAATAGAAGAAATCTGACTCATCTTTATGAATATCAAGGAAATCTTCAAGGCTATCATAATAGGTGATATCAAGCATATGCCAATAATCAAGGCCTGCGTGTTTAAGCTTTTTATCATCAACTGCAAAGCCCATTGGTTTTACAAGATGAAGCCTTGCTCCTGTTACAGCGCAGGTGCGAGCAATATTTCCTGTGTTTTGAGGAATTTGAGGTTCTACAAGAACTATATTAATTTCTGCCATATTTATTTTCCTTTTTATTATTTTATAAAATTCAGGGTACACTAACATTAAAATAGAGAAAGGAGTTTTTTATGAAAAAGAGTAAAAGCAATCTTGCATCGGGAATGATTATTGGAATGGCGGTTGGCACAACATTAGGCGCAGTTACAGCGGCTGTTATGCCAAGCGTTATGGACTCTAAGATGGCATCTAAAACAAAAAAGAGTCTAAAAAAAGGTGCTATGCGCGCACTTGAAAGCGTTGAGGATTTAACCGCAAGCATTTCAAATATGCTTTCATAGTAAATTTAGGGATGGCTTTTTAAAAAGCCATCCCTATTTTTAAATTATTTTTGGTAAAACTCAAACTCGGTTGTAACTGTAAACTTTGATAAATCGGTTATATCTACATTTACATAGTCGTTTTTAAATATTATACGCCAAGGTCTTGATTTACCGTTTTTAAGGCTTCCAAAGCTTTTCTCTGTGAATTCAAACCAAGCGCCTGCTATATTTTCATCATTTGGGGTTTTAATTGTAATATTACCCTTTAGGTCGTATATTTCGTGGCCTGTGAAGTTTCTCATATAGCCGTCAACAACTAAATTTTTGTCATCGTCAAAATAGGCATAGGTTCCGAGGAAATAAACTCCCTCTTTAACAGTTTCTTCTTTTTTATCAATTTTCTTTAGAAACTCTTCGTGTTCCTCTGTGACTTTTTCGGTTTTCTCCTCTGCTGTGGCATTTGGACCATAGCTTATAGGGCTTTGAAGGTTTACATAGATAAATGCACCTAAAACCGCAATTATTAAAATTGAAACTGCAGCAACAACTGAAATGATAATTGTTTTCTTTTTGTTTTTGTAGCGCTCTATAGCCTCTTTATCTTTATCTAATAATTTTGTTTGCTTTTTAAGGGTTTCGAGCTCTTTGGATATTATATCCATCTCGTTTAAATCCTTTTTGCGTGCCATATTTTTACTCCTTTTATTTTAATGGTCTTTTACATATTACCACAATTATTTTAATTAATCAAGTAAACAATCAGTGAATTTCAATTTCTATAGAGCAAATATTAAAATAAGTATCATCAGTGTATCTTAATTGTGTTAGATTTACAGCATTTCTACCTATTAAAGCATTTGCGGCACTTGTTATTTTACCTGTATTTGACAGAATGTAATTTATTGCGCTGTCTATTGAAATTGAGGAGAGCTTAAAATAAAAATCGTCATACCCGCATTTTTCAGAAAATGCAATACTTTTTGCAAATTCCTCGGGAGTAAGGTTATCTATAACTAAACCGTAATAATTAAAGAAGTTGTATTTTGTACCATTCGCCTCAGGGTTTGCAGGCTCGCTACTTTCCGTCTTTGCGAATGTGTGTGTTTTTTTAATCTCTGCATCGCTTAAATTAAAATAGTTAAATCTTAAAACATCAACTCTATTTGAACCTCTGTACATAATAGGGTCATCGCTTGTTACATCGACATTATAATAGCTTCCGCCAAGCTCAATTTTGTTCCAAGCGTGAGATTCACTTCTTCCATCTAAATCGAGCGTTCCCTTAACCATTATGCACTGAACGCCAACCTCGCGCATCAAATACTGAAAAGCACTTGCATATCCCTCGCATACTGCTTCTTTTTTTACAAGAGCGCCATAGGCGGTGTAAATATATGGCTTACTTATGGTTTCATCATATCTTACACTGTTTACTAATTCATCGTGAATAATACGCTCAACTTCTATTAAATTATTTTGATTTTCTACTTTACTTAATATTACTTTTGTTCGAGAGTTAAATTCTTCGATTTTTGCTCTAATAGAATTTTTATTTCCACCGTCTAAAACATCAGTGAATGTAAATTTTTTCACCTTGCCTGCAACAGAGGTTATTGTGTGCTCATTTCCCCTATAAAAATGCTGTGGGAAATCGAGGCGATAAAAATTATATGCACGGTCAACCTCATCGGCTGTAATCGAAAAATCGAATTCTATTTCAAATTCTAAATTTTCAACCTTTTGACTTATTAAATTATATGCCTTTTTCTCTGCCGCAGAGCCCGATTTTTGAAGCTGCTTATAGCCGTAATACTCACTTACAGCAAGTGCATTTTTATTGTTGCTCGGCTTTAGTGGCTCAATTTCACTCACTACGGGTTTAGTAGAATTATTTTGCACAACAGAAGAATTTTTTTCTGAAACTACATCATTCTGTTTTTTTGTGCTTGTGATTTTACTGCTATCCTGCTTTTTGGAATTATTATTTGTAATATTTGTTTCACTTGAAGCTTGCAGTTTACTTTCGACATTTGAAGCTATTTGTTGTATTTCTTCATTAGAGGTGGTATTTTGCTCACTTGAAGTTATATCGCTTTCAAAGCTTGTCATACCGCTGCTACTATTTTGAGGCTCTTTAGCGCAGGAGCAGAAAGAAAACATTAAAACAAGCGCTAAGGATATTATTTTTTTCATTTTAATATATTAATTCTCCTCTACCAAAAGTTTATACAAATCGTTTTTCTTAAATACAGAGCTTTTAGCCATAAGCTTTGCGGCATCTGTTTTACTTTTACCCGAATTTACCATTTCGCGCATTATTAAAAGCGCTTCATCGAGTGAATCTATCATATTATTTTTAATTTCAGCACCATCAATTACAAGCACAAACTCGCCGCGCGGCTCGTTTTGTTCATACATATTTATAGCGTCATCAAGATTTGTAAGAACTACTTCCTCGTGAAGCTTTGTAAGCTCGCGGCAGAGAGAAATTTTTCTTTCACCGCCGAAATATTTTTTCATATCATTTAAAGTTGCCTTTAATTTATGGGGTGCTTCATAGAATACCATTGTACGAGTTTCGTTTTTTAAGCTCTCTAAATGCTCAAAGCGACTTTTTTTAGCTGTTGACAAAAAGCCTTCAAAGCAAAAGCGTGAACAGCTAAGTCCTGATACTGCTAACGCAGACATAACCGCTGTCGGTCCTGGAACAACCTCTACCCTAACATTTTGTTCGCGGCAAAGCTTTACTAAATCTTCGCCGGGGTCGGATATGCAAGGCATTCCGGCATCGGTTACGATTGCACATTTTTCGCCGTTTTTAATTCTATCGACTATATACTGTCCCTTTTCTGTTCGATTGTGCTCGAAATAGCTTATAAGCGGTTTTTTTATTTCAAATTTATTAAGTAGCTTTAAGGTTACCCTTGTATCCTCTGCGGCAATAAAATCGACATTATTTAAAATTTCTATTGCCCTCGGAGTCATATCCGAAAGGTTACCTATGGGAGTTCCCACAACATAAAGCACTGACATATTTTTCTCCTTAAAATTAGTTTAGTGCATAAATTTTTTCTAATTCCTGTTTTCCCTCGTCTGAATTCATAATGAGTGGCGGAAGTATCTCTAAAAAAGGTTTTGCGCCTCTTTTCCCCTCTAAAAGCACAAGCCACGGCTTTGATTTATTATCTTTTTGAACAAACCTTAATTTTTTAGGCTCAATTTCGTTTTTTCGCATAGCGTCAATACAGTCGCAAAGACGCTCGGGCTTATAGCATACACAAAATCTGCCGCCGAATTTTAAAAGGAAATTTGCAGCCTTTGCTACATCGTAAATTGAAAGAGAGGCTTCTTCTCGACAAATTTTGCGCACATCGTTTTTATATTCCCCACCACAGTTTTGCTCATAATAAGGCGGGTTTGAAACGACAAGCTCTAAAGAAGCGTGAGCTATATTTTGCGAGAGGGCATTTATATCCTTAACATCACACAAAATGGGGGTTATCTCATTTTGGAGATCATTTTTTTCGACACTCTGTTTAAAAAGATTTACAGCATCCTTTTGAACATCTATACCATAAATCTTATTTCCTCTGTTATTTCTTTTTAAAAGCATAGGAATTATTCCGCAGCCCGTTCCTATATCGACAACATTTTCATTCTTTTTGGCATTTGCGAAATATTCAAGAAGCACAGCATCGGTGCCGAATTTATTGTTATTGTCGGTTAAGACGCTGTATTTCCCTATATCCTGCCAAGCATTTTCATTTTTATTCATAATTAAAACACCATCATTTTTGACATTTCGGCTCTTGGGGCAACACTAAGCTCAAAATCCTTATCCAAAACATAGCCTGCTTCATCTAAACAAAGCCTTACAGTTTCAAAAGCGATTTCGGGTGTGTTATTTTGCTCACTCAAATGAGCCAGAACAAAACGACGATTTCCGACCTTTAAAAGCTCTAAAACCGTTTTTGCACAGTCGGAATTTGAAAGGTGTCCATTATTTGAAGCAATTCGCCTTCTGAGCAAAAAGGGGTAGGACACGTTGCACATCAGCATATTACTGTCGTAATTAGACTCAATGATATTTAAATCGGCATCCTTTAAATATTCAAAAATGCCATCATCTATATGTCCTGTGTCGGTCGATAGCACTACCCTTCTGTTATCGGCTGTTACTACTCTGACGCCGACGGTGTCAACAGCGTCGTGATGAACATTAAAAAGAGTAAATTTTGTGTTTTGAAGTTCTTTTTGTTCACAGCTTTTTATAATATGTAAATTCTTTTCTATAATTTCGCTTTGCAGACTTAATTTTTCTGCGGTTTTCTCGGTTGCATAAACGGGGATATCCGTTTTTTTGCAGAGGGTTTCGAGGCCTTTTATATGGTCACTATGCTCGTGGGTGATAACCACCGCCTCAACATTTTCTAAAGACATATCATTTTTTTCTAAATCCTCTTTTACCCTTAAAAAGCTTTTTCCCATATCAACAAGGATACCGCTTTTTGCATCGCCTATATACGCGCAGTTTCCACTGCTGCCGCTTGAAAGAGTAAATACCCTTGCCATAGCCTTCTCTCCTCTTTTTAAAGATAAACGGCAAAGGCAAAAGAGCCTTTACCGTTTTTTAAGTTTATTACATTGCTACAGCGCCGCTTATTTCGGGAACGTCAATTTTTTTAATATCAGCTCCAAGTGAGCAAAGCTTTATTTCTATATCCTCATAGCCGCGCTCAATATGATATATATCTTCAATTTCGGTTTCGCCATCACAGCAAAGAGCGGCAATTACCATTGCGGCACCTGCTCTTAAGTCGGTTGCTTTAACGGGGGCAGCTTTAAATTCCTCTATTCCCTCGATTACTGCCATTTTGCCGTCAACCTTTATGTCAGCTCCCATTTTTTGAAGCTCAGACACATATCTATATCTATTATCCCAAACTCCCTCGGTTACTGTACTTGTTCCCTCAGCAAGACAGGCGATTACTGCCATTTGGGGATGCATATCTGTTGGGAAGCCAGGGTATGGCATTGTTTTAATATCAACCTTTGAAAAGGGCCTTTCTGCAGAAACCCTAAGTGCTTCATCAAATTCCTCAATTTTAACGCCCATCATTTCAAGCTTTGCTGAAATGGACTCCATATGCTTAGGAATAACATTTTTAATAAGCACATCACCGCAGGTTGCAGCGGCAGCTACCATATAGGTACCTGCTTCGATTTGGTCGGGAATAATTGCGTAGTTTGTGCCATGAAGTTCTTTTACGCCGTGAATTTTAATAACGTCAGTTCCTGCTCCCATAATATTTGCGCCCATTGAATTTAAGAAGTTTGCAAGGTCAACAATATGGGGCTCTTTAGCAGCATTCTCTAAAACTGTAACGCCTGTTGCCATAACAGAGGCAAGCATTACATTCATAGTTGCGCCAACAGAAACCTTATCAAAGAACACATTATTGCCGATTAATTTTTCGGCACTTACATCAAGCATACCATCAACAATTTCAACGGTTGCACCGATAGCCTCAAAGCCTCGTTTATGCTGGTCGATTGGTCTGACACCAAAATCGCATCCGCCGGGCATTGAAACCCTTGCGTGACCGTACTTACCTAAAATTGCACCCCAGAAATAATATGACGCGCGCATATTGCAGGTTAACTCGTGAGGGATAAATGTTGTGTTTAAATGTCTTGCATCTATCTCAACAGTTGTTTTATTTAAAAACCTTACGCTTGCGCCAAGGTGCTCTAATATTTTTAAAATTGTATATACATCGCTTATATTCGGAACATTTTCGATAACACAGATATCGCCTGATAAAACCGTAGCAGGCAAAATTGCAACAGCGGCATTTTTAGCTCCGCTTATTGTAACCTCTCCGGTAAGACGCTTTCCGCCGCGTATTAAATACTTTTCCAAAACGGCACTCTCCCCTATTTTTTTATGTTAAAATGCGAAATCACATACTTATTCATTTTTACTTTATAATTATATAACATCTTATTAAAAATATCAAGCATTATATTAAATTTTATTATTGTCGAGGCGTTTTTCGAGTTCTTTTAAAATATAGGTGCAAATTTTAATTTGTCCGCACAAAATATTTTCGCAATCCTCGGGCTGTAGAGAGCTTATACACTCTAACGAAAAGGCATTATACACAGCGCTTTGGCAGAAAAGTGCCTCTTTGAGCATTTTGATTTCGCTTTCCTCTTTATTTAGCTTATTACTTACAAAAGGCGTGCCTGAAAGCTTTTCAAAATATAGGCGGTTTAAGGCGGCAATTTGGGCGTATTTATCTTTAAGCTGGCTGTCTTCGCTTTTTTCAGCTTTTATTTTCATTTCCTCTGCTGCCCAAAGCTGAAAGTCTTTTAATTTTTCTATTATCTCAATATTTGATTTTTTCATAATTCTTCTCCTATTTTTACTTTTATATTAGTTTTGGAGAAGAAAAAGTGTTTATTCAGCGTATTTTTTTAAAAAAATTTAAAAAAGGTGTTGTAATTTTCAAAAAAATGTTTTATCATAGTATAAATGCGATGACCGAGAAAAGTAGGATTATTTTTAGTTTGTTACAGAGAAATGTACCCACGGCTGAAAGTACATACAAGCCTTTAATCCAAAGTTCCCTCGCGAGCAGTAGGGCTGAAAAATTCAGTAGGCTTTACCGGTGTGCACCGTTATATGCAAAAAGAGTGTTTGCTCTTTATTTAAGTGAGCAAAAATTTGGGTGGTACCACGGAAACTTTTTAAGCTTTCGTCCCTTAGACTTTTTAAAGTCGCGGACAAAGGCTTTTTTTATTTTGTCCGAAAGTAAGAAAGGAAGAAGAAAATGAAACAGCAGCTTTTAAACATTGATGCCGAGGCTAAAAAGGCTTTAGAGGGCATTAATACTGCCGCCGAGCTTGAGGAAATCCGAATTAAATACCTCGGAAAAAAGGGTGAGCTCACCGCTATTTTAAAACAAATGGGTTCGCTTTCAAGCGAAGAAAGACCCATTATCGGTCAGCTTGCAAACAAAATAAGAGCATCTATCGAGGATGCTATTTCAAAAAAAGACAGCGAGCTTAAAGAGTCGGGACTTAAAGAGAAGCTTATAAGCGAAGCTTTAGACGTAACTCTCCCTGGCAAAAAACAGGTTTTAGGCCACAAACACCCCTTAACCCTTGTGCTTGATGAAATCAAAGAAATGTTTTTAGGAATGGGCTTTGATATTGTAAGAGGTCCCGAGGTTGAAACCGATTACTACAACTTTGAGGCACTTAATATCCCTAAGGACCACCCTGCAAGAGATACACAGGACACATTCTACATTACCGAAAATATTCTTCTCAGAACACAGACATCTCCTGTGCAGATTAGAACAATGGAACAGAAGAAACCTCCTATCAGAGTTATCTCTCCCGGCAGAGTTTATCGTTCCGATGCACTTGACGCAACACACTCCCCTGTTTTCCATCAAATTGAGGGACTTGTTGTTGATAAGGGTGTTACAATGGCAGACCTTAAAGGTACACTTGAAATGTTTGCCAAAAAGCTTTACGGTGAAGACAGTGTTGTAAGATTCAGACCCCACCACTTCCCCTTTACAGAACCTTCGGCAGAGGTTGACGTTATGTGCTTTAACTGCCACGGCAAAGGTTGCAGTCTTTGCAAGGGCGAGGGTTGGATTGAAATTCTCGGCGCAGGAATGGTACACCCCAAGGTTCTTTCAATTTGTGGAATTGACCCCGATGAATACAGCGGCTTTGCATTTGGTATGGGACTTGAGCGTCTTGTTATGCGCCGCTATCAGATAGACGATTTAAGAATGTTCTTTGAAAACGACATGAAATTTTTAAGTCAGTTTTAATTTAGAGTAAGGAGAAGAAAATAATGAAATTATCAGTTAAATGGTTAAATGACTATGTTTCAATAAAACCCGATAATCGTCAATTTTCCGAAGCCTTAACCATGTCGGGCTCAAAGGTTGAAGGCTTTGAAATTGAAGGCGAGGAAATTACCAACGTTGTTGTTGGTAAAATTTTAAAGATTGAAAAGCATCCCGATGCTGACAAGCTTGTTGTTTGTCAGGTTGATGTTAATAAAGGTGAACCTATTCAAATTGTTACAGGAGCTACCAATGTTTTTGAAGGTGCTCTTGTTCCCGTTGCACTTGACGGCTCAACACTTCCTCAGGGCATTAAAATTAAAAAGGGTAAATTAAGAGGTGTTGAAAGCTGCGGTATGCTCTGCTCTATAAAAGAGCTTGGTGTCACTCTCGGTGATTTTCCCTATGCTATTGAAGACGGTATATTTATTATCGAAGAGGACTGCCAAATTGGTGAAGATATTCACTCTGCTATCGGCATTGATGACACAGTTTTTGATTTTGAGATTACCTCAAACCGTCCCGACTGTCTTTCAGTATTAGGACTTTCTCGCGAGGTTGCAGCAACCTATAATTTACCTCTTAACATTAAATACCCCGAGGTTAAGGGCTGTGGCGGCGATATAAACGAGCTTTTAAAGGTTGAAATTTTAAATTCCGAGCTTTGCCCGAGATATAGTGCTAAAATTGTTAAAAATGTTAAGGTTGGCCCCTCTCCCCGTTGGCTTCGTGAAAGACTTCGTTCAAGCGGAGTTCGTCCTATCAACAATTTAGTTGATATTACAAACTTTGTTATGCTTGAATACGGTCAGCCTATGCACGCCTTTGACTTAAGATATATTAACGGCGGCAAAATTTCAGTTAGAAATGCTGTAAAGGGCGAAAGCATTACAACCCTTGACGGAATTGAAAGACCGCTTTCAGAGGAAATGCTTGTTATTGCTGACGAAAAGGCTCCTGTTGCTGTTGCAGGCGTTATGGGCGGCGAGTTTAGCGGCATTATGGAAGACACCAATACAGTTGTTTTTGAGTCGGCTGTATTCCTTGGCTCAAGTGTCAGAAAAACTGCAAAGAAGCTCGGTATGAGAACAGAGGCTTCTGCACGTTTTGAAAAAGACCTCGACAGACAGAACACACTCCCTGCACTTCTGCGTGCATGCGAGCTTGTTGAGATGCTCGGTGCCGGCGAGGTTGTTGATGGAATTATTGATGTTGATTATACAGACAAAACCCCTAAGAAAATTCATCTTGACTGCAACTTTATAAACCGTTTCCTCGGCATTTCGCTTACAGATGCTGAAATTATTTCTTACTTAGAGCGTGCAGGCTTTAAGGTTGAGGGCGAGGATGTTATTGTTCCCAGCTTTAGAACAGACATTGAGCATAAAGCCGACCTTTCGGAAGAGGTTGCAAGATTCTACGGCTACAACAACATTCCCTCTACAACAATAAGAGGTATTGCAAAAGCTTCACTTTCAGACAGACAAAAGTTTGACAAAAAGGTTCACGAAACAATGCGTGCCTGCGGTCTTAGCGAAATTATGACCTATTCATTTGTAAGCCCCAAAATTTTTGACAAGCTTTGTGTTCCCGAAAACAGTCCTCTCAGAAATCCCATTGTTATTTCCAATCCCTTAGGTGAGGATACAGGCATTATGAGAACAACCTCTCTTGCCTCAATGCTTGACACAGTTTCGAGAAATTACAATAACAGAAACCTAAATGTAAGTCTTTACGAAATTGCTTCAATTTACATTAATAAGGGTGAGGATACCCTTCCCGACGAAAAGGACATTTTAACACTTGGAATGTATGGTGCTAATGTTGATTTCTATGTATTAAAGGGCGTTATCGAAGCACTTTTAGAAAAGCTTAACATTAAGGGCGCGAGCTTTAAAACCGTTTCCGACGATAGTATGTACCATCCCGGAAGATGTGCAGCTTTAGTTATTAACGGTGAGCAAATCGGTGTATTTGGTGAGGTTCATCCCACAGTTTTAGGAAACTTTGAAATTGACACCAAGGTTTATGCTGCTACAATTTGTATGGACGCTTTATTCTCACTTGAGGATAACGACATTAAATACAAGCCGCTGCCTAAATATCCTGCTGTTTCGCGCGACTTGGCTCTTATCTGTGACACATCTGTTACAAGCGGCGAAATTGAGGAGATTATCAAGGCTTCTGCTCCTAAGATTATAGAAAGCGTTTCCCTTTTCGACATCTACCAAGGAAAGCAGATAGCCGAAGGCAAAAAGAGTCTTGCATATAACATTTCAATGCGTGCACTTGACAGAACACTCACAACCGAGGAAGCTGACAATGCCGTTAATAAAATTCTTAAGAATTTAGAGAAATCTAACATAGTTTTAAGATAATCAAAATTAAAATCCTCGTCGCAGACGCGACGGGGATTTTTTATCTTCTTCCTCTATATTCGTTTTTGAGAACCAGCGAAAGCTGCTCGGGACTTTCCTTGCAGCCGCCTGAAAGCCATTTTTTCACCATTGCATTAAAGCCACTTCTGAAAAATTCTATGTGATACTCGAGCATACCATCGCCAAACATATTTTCGTCTATGTTATATTCGCCAAGCTCAATTTTGGTAATAGT
>JAFSGZ010000033.1 GCA_017440545.1 Oscillospiraceae bacterium | reverse complement strand
GTTACCAATCCGTCCTCGACGGATTGGTAACTACTATTGAGATAGCAGTTTTCGGTCTTTTAATAGGTATTGTAATCGGAACACTGATAGCGCTTATTAAAATGATACCAAAGTATCATTTTGCGCCTCGGTTTTTTTCTTATATATGCGACATTTACATAGCTCTCTTTAGAGGAACGCCGATGGTAGTTCAGCTTCTTATAGGCTGGTTTGTTCTGCTTCCCACTATCGGACTTAGAATGAACAGCACAACCGTTGCTATTATTATCTTCGGTATGAACAGCGGCGCATATGTTTCGGAAATTATGCGAAGCGGTATACAAGCGGTTGACCCTGGTCAGCTTGAGGCGGCAAGAGCATTAGGTCTTGGCTACTGGACCTCAATGTTTAAGGTTGTTGTTCCGCAGGGTATTAAAAACATTTTACCAACCTTGGGAAATGAATTTATTACACTTATTAAAGAAACCTCGGTTGTAAGCTTTATTGCTGTTGTTGATATTACTAAAGCTTTTCGTCAAATCGGCGACTCCAACTACAGCTATATGATTCCGTATCTGATGCTTGCAGCTGTATATCTTATTTTGGTGCTTTTAATTTCTCTTGGAGTTAAGCTTATGGAAAGGAGCCTTAAAAAGAGTGATAGAAATTAAAAATCTTTGCAAAAATTTCGGCGACCTTAAGGTTCTTGATGATATAAGCGAAACCATTAATGAAGGCGACAAGGTTGTAGTTATAGGTCCATCAGGAAGCGGTAAGAGCACATTTTTAAGATGCCTCAACTGCTTAGAGGACCCAACTAGCGGCTCAATTATCTTCGAGGGCGAAGATTTAGCCGATATGAAGGTTGATATAAATAAACACCGTCAGCACATCGGAATGGTGTTTCAGCAGTTTAACCTTTTTAACAACAAAACCGTTATGGAGAACATAACCCTTGCCCCCGTTCATCTTAAAAAGATGACAAAGGAAGAGGCAGAAAAAAAGGGTATGGAACTTCTTAAGAGGGTTGGACTTGAGGATAAGGCAAATGTTTATCCCTCAACCCTTTCGGGCGGACAAAAGCAGAGAGCTGCCATTGTTCGTGCGCTTGCAATGAACCCTAAGGTTATTTTATTCGACGAACCCACCTCGGCGCTCGACCCTGAAATGGTAGGCGAGGTTTTAGAGGTTATGAAATCTCTTGCCGACGAGGGAATGACTATGGTTGTTGTAACCCACGAAATGAGCTTTGCAAGAGAGGTTGGAAGCCGTATATTCTTTATGGATAACGGTAAGATAACCGAGCAGGGCACTCCCGAGGAGATTTTCGACCATCCTAAAAATGCAAGACTTAAGGAATTCTTAAGCAAGGTAATATAAATTATTGTTGCATAATTTAGGATTATTAATGTATTTTGTTGAAAAAAATGACGCATAAGCTATAATGAAAGCAGACACCACGGTGTCTGCTTTTTAAATGCTCGAATTTATTAAAGACAGGGAGGAACACCTATGCCTATTACATTTAATAAGCAAAATATGACATTTACCATTAACACAGAAAACACCACCTATCAGATGGCAGTTGTGGAATATGGACTTTTGACACACCTTTACTATGGACAGAGGGTTAAAAACGGAACAGATTTAACCTATCTCTTAAACAGATACGCAGCAGCGCGTGCTTCAACCTACAATGAAATTCCATATGAAGAATTTGAAAAGGGTGCAGCAAGACTTTGCCCCCAAGCAAGATTTCAGGAATATTCTACCTTTGGCATTGGCGACAGAAGAACTCCCTGCCTAATTGGTAGATTTGCAAACGGCGGCGGTACTATAGATTTAAGATACCACAGCCACAAAATTATTCACTCAAAGCCTGCACTTATGGGGCTTCCCTCGGTTTATGCAAATGAAAACGAAAAGGCACACACCCTTATCATTAAAATGAAGGATAAGGCTGAAAAGCTTTTTGTTGAGCTTTATTATTCTATTATCGATGGTCACGATATGATAATGAGAAGCCAAAAGATTATCAACAAAACAGGCAAGCCTTTCTTTATAAACAGCGCACTTTCATTCAATTTAGATATCCGCAGAAGCGACCTTGATTTAATCAGCCTCTATGGAAAATCAAACAATGAAAGATATATGGACAGAGCTCCCTTAAAGCACGGCAAGTTCTCAACCGACAGCACAGCGGGAGCAACAAGTAACTTTTCTTCTCCTGCATTTATGGTTTGCGAGCACAATGCCGATGAAGAGCACGGCGAGTGCTACGGTGCAGTATTAATGTACAGCGGAAACTTTGTTGCTTCTGCAGAGCTTGATTATAACGACAGAGTAAGACTTACAATGGGTATTAACCCCACTACATTTAATTGGAAGCTTAAAAACAATGAGGAGTTTACAACCCCTGAGGTTATTTTAGGCTATACCGATAAGGGTATCGGTCAGCTTTCAAGAAACTATCACGATATTATTAGATACAATGTTTGCCGCGGCAAATGGAAGAAAGAGCAGCGCCCCGTTTTAACAAATAACTGGGAAGCAACTGTTTTTGAATTTAACACCGATAAGCTTGTTGAAATTGCAAAGGACGCTAAAGCATTCGGAGTTGATATGCTCGTTGTTGACGATGGCTGGTTTGGTCACAGAGACTGGGATAACACAAGCCTTGGCGACTGGTATGTCGACAAGAAAAAGCTCCCCGGCGGTATGGAAGACCTCTGCAAGAGAATTAACGACCTTGATATGAAATTAGGTCTCTGGTTTGAGCCTGAAATGATTTCTGAGGACAGCGACCTTTACAGAGCTCATCCCGATTGGGCAATTAAGGTTCCCAACCGTGCTCCTATGCGTAGCCGTTGGCAGTATGTTCTTGATATTACAAGGCAGGAAGTAAGAGATTACATTATTGATATGATTTCAAAGGTAATCGGCTGCTGTCCCATCGCCTATATCAAATGGGATATGAACAGAAACATCACAGATGCTTATTCTCTTAATTTAAAGGCAGATGAGCAGGGCGAGTTCTATCATCGTTATGTGCTCGGCGTTTATGATATGTTCGAGCAGATTATCGAAAGATTCCCTAATCTTCTTATTGAAAGCTGCTGTGGCGGTGGCGGAAGATTTGACGCCGGTATTATGTACTACTCTCCGCAGATTTGGACAAGTGATAACACCGACCCCATTCACAGACTCAAAATCCAGTACGGTACTTCACTTTTCTATCCTATTTCAACTATGGGCGCACACGTAGCTTATGCTCCCAATATTAACACCTACCATAATGCAACCGTGCTTCAAAGAGGCGTTGTTGCAATGGCAGGAACCTTTGGCTATGAGCTTGACCCCATGCACGAAACAGAGGAGTCTATGGCTCAGATGCTCAAAATGACACAGCTTTACAAAAAGCACTATTTCACCATCAACCACGGTGATTATTACAGAGTGCTTTCTCCCTATGACCAGCAAACAGTTATTACAAGAATTGACGCTTGGCAGTTTGTTTCAAAGGATAAAAAGTCGGCACTTTTAAGCATTGTGCAGATGGACAATGTAAACGACCCCAACGAAATTTTTATTAAGCTTAAGGGCTTAGACCCCAATAAGAATTATAAGCTCTTTGCTTACAGCGACGGCCTTGAAAATACTCGTCCCTTTAAGTCAATTATTAAAGAGGAAGAGCTCGGCGTGTTTAGCGGCGAGGTGCTTATGAAGGCAGGACTTCACTATTCGCTCATTCGCGGCGATAACAGAACAAGCCTTATCGAAATTGACGAGGTAGAATAACAAAAACAAAAATGCTCCCGATTATAAGTCGGGAGCATTTTCATCTAAAAATATTTCTTCTGTCTTTTTTTGAGCTGTCACCAAAATTTCTTTTGCGACAAGAAAATCATTTTCATCTATTTGTCTTAAAGCACTGGTTATTGCATTAAATAGAACTAAATACATTTTTTTATATAATTGCATATTATCACCTCATAATATCAAAAAATTAAATTACTTTTTTGATTAAGTTAATGTGACGTAATAATACCACGTAATTATGGTAAAGTCAATACGTTAATATAACGTATTGGAGGTTATTATGAAACAAATAACATTTTGGGGTAATAAAAATGTAATAGGCGAGCAAATTGCGAGCATCAGACAGAAGAAAAATATGTCGCAAAGCGAATTAGCCGCAAAGATGCAACTTTTAAATATTAATATTGACCAGCAAATGATTAGCAAAATTGAGAAGAATCAACGCCAAGTAACCGATTATGAATTTATAGGCTTTAGCTTATGTTTAAATGTAAGCCTTAACGAGCTTATAGGTGATTTTAAAAATAAGTTTATTCAAGGCTCTGTAAATTAGTGTAAAGATATAATAAATGATTCGAGGTGAAAAAATATGGCTTATTTTAAAATACCCTCTTTCCCAAAAACAGAGAATAAAAGCGTAAGATTTCCCATTGATGTAATAGAGGCAGTAGAAAATGCTATTGTCGGCAAGGACTGCACATTTTCTGCATTTGTTGTTGCCGCAG
>JAFSGZ010000032.1 GCA_017440545.1 Oscillospiraceae bacterium | reverse complement strand
CATTGACAAAAAGAATTCATTTTGTTAACATAGTAGGGTGATTTTTAAAAAGAAAGGGGACAGAAAAATGCAGGAGCAAAACAGCTTTAAAAAGGGCATAGCAGATGGTATGCCAATTTGCTTTGGCTATCTTTCGGTTTCCTTTGCCTTTGGAATTTTTGTTATGAATCAAGGCGTATTTAAGTGGTTTCACGCCGTTATTATGTCTTTAACAAACTTAACCTCGGCAGGTCAGCTTGCCGCAGTTCCTATAATAGCGCTCGGTGGAAGCCTTTTAGAGCTTGCAACGGCACAGTTTATTATCAATTTAAGGTATGCACTGATGTCGGTTTCGCTTTCTCAAAAGCTTTCGAGCAGTGTGAGATTTATAGAAAGATTTATAATTTCATTTGCCATAACCGATGAAATCTATGCCGTTGCGGTTTCAAATAAGCTGCCTGTCGGCACAAGATATATGGTAGGACTTGCAACAATGCCGATTTTGGGCTGGACTAGCGGAACGTTTCTCGGTGCAGTTGCAGGAAATTTCCTTACTCAAACCGTTGTGGTGTCGCTCGGCGTTGCTATTTACGGAATGTTTGTTGCAATAGTTTTGCCTGTTGCTAAGGCGCATAAGCAAACGCTTTACTGTGTGATTTTAGCAATTTCTTTAAGCCTCATTTTTAATTTCACCCCGTTTTTAAAGGGCATCGGCGACGGCTTTATTATAATAATCTGTGCCGTTTTGGCAAGTGCTGTTTTTGCAATTTTAAAACCTATAGAGATAAAGGAGGAAGAAAATGAATAACTTTTTCCTTTATATTCTGACAATGGCGGGAGTAACCTATCTAATTAGAATGCTTCCTCTTGTATTAGTAAAAAAGAAGATAAAAAATAAATATGTGGTGTCATTTCTTCACTATCTGCCTTATGCCGTTTTGTCTGTAATGACGGTGCCTGCGGTGTTTTTTGCAACAGACAATGTAATTTCGGCAGTTGTTGGCTTTGCAGTAGCGCTTTTTTTAGCCTATTTTGGCAAGGGACTTATGACGGTGGCGCTTTCTTCCTGCATAGGAGTTTTAATAGTCGAGCTTATTATTAAATATCTATTTTAAAAACAATTTACATACTTGAAACAATTTACGCTATAATTTTTAAAAAGACTAAGATATAATATCTTTAAGCTTTTAGCAACGGCAGCTGTCCGCCGGAAAATATTCAAAGTGGCAGACCAAAAATTAAAGAGGGAATGATATACAAAATGCCGCCCGAGAGTTTTCTTGGAGCGGTATTTTTTGTAGAAAAAACTCAAATTGTGTTGACACAAACCGCTCGTTGTGTTAAAATACCAATACCATACAATAGCAAATACCTTTAATAAAGAATTAAATAAAGTTCTCTGTGCTGTTTTGGAGAACTTATTAAAAGCTTAAAACTTCGTCCAAAGCTAACAAGGTTACAGTATTTGCGAAATGTCAAACGTATAATAGCAGCTAATGCGTATTTCGTATGCATCCTTGGGCTTTGATGAATTTTAAGATAAATCATTATGTAGAACATTTTGATTTAAAGCTGTGATTGCCTCTCTGATTCCTCGCTTTGAGAGGGGCAATCAAAGAACACAAGCGATAGTTTGTGTTTTTTGATGGCTCTACACTTTCACAGCAAAAGGAGATAAACAGAATGGCAGATGTCAGTAGGGAAGGGTTAATAGTTCTGTTTGTGTTGATAATTTTAGTGTTAATAGCACTAAAGATTTTTAAGTATATTATTGATTACGCAAACGATATTAAGTACATTAAAATGGAAATCAGACGCTCTTTCGGTGGCGGTGAGGAAAGATATTGGAGACGTGAGCTTTCCAATGTCAGATGGTGCATAATTCCGTTTATGACACCCGATAGAGTAAAAAGAATAAGAAGAAACTTTAAGAAGAGATAGCGGCGAAATTTCGCCGCTATTTTACTTTTTTAATTAATTATAACTATAAACGACATCACAGCTTTGTATACTGTTGAGTCAATCGCTTTGGCATAAATAACTGCCGACAGGAATGATTTTATAAAAGGCGATGTTTACAAATTAGAAAAATAACCTTAAAAGCTATTGACATTTAAATTTAAAAGTGATATGTTATTTAAGGCTTAAAAAAAGCCTTAAATAACATAAGAGATAGACCGCAAATTTGCCCTCTACCCTTAAATAAAGGATAGAGGCAATTTCATTTTGAGAGGGTATTTTATGAACACACTTTTAAGTATTTCTATTGCCCTGATAGCAGGGCTTTTAATGACAAGGGTTATAAAGCCGTTTGGGCTTCCCGCCGTTACGGGCTACCTTGTGGCAGGCGTTTTGATAGGGCCTTATCTTTTGGGCGCGTTAGGCGCTAAAATCGGGCTTTTAGGTCTTGGTTTTTCTTCAAGAGAATATGTTGAAGGCTTTTCTATTATATGCGATGTAGCACTTGGCTTTATTGCCTTTTCAATAGGAAACGAGTTTAGGCTTCCACAGCTTAAAAAAACAGGTAAAAAAGCGGCTGTAATAGGAGTAGCTCAAGCGCTTGTAACCACTCTTTTTGTTGATGTGGCACTCTGCCTTTTAAGCCTTTTTTTAGGCGAAAAGGTTTTCCCTATGAGCTGTGCTATTGTTTTAGGCGCAGTTGCAACTGCAACAGCCCCTGCCGCAACCTTAATGGTTGTAAGACAGTATAAGGCAAAGGGTAAGCTGACAGATTTGCTGCTTCCTATCGTTGCACTTGATGATGCGGTTGGACTTATGGTGTTCGCTGTATCCTTTGGTGTTGCAAAGGCTATGGTACACGGCGAAACAGATATAATTTCGCTTGTTGTAAATCCGCTTATCGAAATAGCAGCATCTCTTGTTATCGGCGCGGTTATGGGATATTTGTTCTCGCTTACAGAAAAGCTTTTCCATTCGCGCAGTAAGCGTCTGTCTGTTTCGGTAACCTTTGTTATTTTAACAGTTGTTCTAACTATGATAGAAATTCCTTTAGGCCCTGTAGTTATAAGCTCATCTTCTCTTTTAACCTGTATGATGCTCGGAACGGTATTTTGCAACATTTGCGATTTCTCGGAAGAGCTTATGGACAGGGTGGACCGCTGGACAACCCCGCTATTTATTTTATTCTTTGTAATAAGCGGCGCCGAGCTTGAGCTTTCGGTGTTTGCAAATATTGCCATTGTAGGCGTTGGCGCGGTGTATATAATATTCCGCTCACTTGGTAAAATTTATGGTGCTCGAATAAGCTCAAAAATTATGAAATGCGAGAGAGAAATAGTCAAATATTTAGGTATTACTCTGCTTCCGCAGGCGGGAGTTGCACTTGGAATGTCGGTAACGGCTATGCAGCTTGGCGACTATGAGGGTGGACTTATCAGAAATATAATTTTATTCTCTGTTTTAGTCTATGAACTTGTAGGTCCTATGCTGACTAAAATGGCACTTACAAAGGCAGGCGAAATTAAGCCTCACGAGAGAATCTCGTCTAAGGTTAGAAATAAAGAAGCATAACAAAAAGGGGCATCTTTTTAGATGCCCCTTTTTTATTTAAAGGATTATGCAGATTAAACCTGCACAGCCTTCGTTTATAATTCTTTCAATGGTTTCTTGAAGCTTTAGTCGTGCGTCGCTCGGCATACGATAAAGCTTATTATGAAGACCCTCATTAATAAGCTCGTGAAGTGACTTGCCGAAAATGTTTGAGTTCCAGATTTCCTTGGGATTTTCCTCAAATTCCTTTAACAGATACATAACAAGCTCTTCGGATTGCTTTTCGCTTCCGACTATGGGAGAAACCTCTGCGGCTATGTCGGCGCGCATAAGATGGATTGAGGGGGCAGAGGCGCAAAGACGTACGCCGTATTTTCCGCCCTGCTTTACTATTTCTGGCTCGTCTAAGGAAAGCTCGTCAATTTGAGGCATAACTATGCCGTAGCCGGTTGCCTTAACCTCATCAAGCGCAGGCTTAATTTTGTCATATTCTCGTTTTGCCTCTGTTAAAGAGAGCATAGAGCTTAAAAGGTCGCCCTCGTCTTTTATGTCAAGACCGGTCATTTCTCCGAGTATTTCATAAAATAGTTTTGGAGAAACCTCGGCATCAACTGCGGCACTACCTGAGCCCAAATCAATATTAAAAACGCTTGAGCTGTTTATAAACTCGCAGTCAGAGAGCTTTTCTGCCGCGGAAGATATGTCACGCACCTTTTTTATGTCTTTAAAGCATTCGTAAGCCTTTTTGTAAATGCTGTCTTTAATGGGGTGACTGCTTTCAAGGGCATTAATCCAAAGCGGCATACGGATATTAATTTCGCGAACGGGAAACTGTGATAAAATTTCGGTTAAAATGTGCTTAATGTCATCTTCGCCAATATTTTCACAGCTAATGGGAATAACCGAAACACCGTATTTTTCTGAAAGCTCAGCTGCAAGAGCTATAGCTTCCTCGCTTTCGGGGTCTTTTGTGTTTAAAAGCACAATAAATGGCTTATTTATCTCTGAAAGCTCTGAAATAACCCTTTCCTCTGCCTCGGCATATTCTTCTCTTGGAATTTCGGAAAATGAGGAGTCTGTGGTGATAACAAGACCTATTGTAGAATGCTCGTTTATAACCTTTTGCGTTCCTATTTCTGCCGCCATATTAAAGGGAATAGCTGTGTCAAACCAAGGGGTGTTAACCATTCTAGGCTGTTCGTTTTCTATGTAGCCTAAGGCGCTTGGCACAATATAGCCTACACAGTCAATCATTCTGACATTTAAAGAGCCTGCATTAGGGAGAGTGATTTTAACTGCTTCCTCGGGAATGAATTTTGGCTCGGTTGTCATAATAGTGCGCCCCGAGCTTGACTGCGGAAGCTCATCTGTGGCACGTTCTCTAAGATACCCTTCCTCAATGTTGGGAAGAACCAAAGACTCCATAAATCTTTTAATAAATGTGGATTTGCCGCTTCTGACAGGTCCCACAACTCCAATGTAAATGTCGCCTCCGGTGCGTTTTAGTATATCCTTGTAAATGCTTGTATTTGTCATTTCGTTTCCTCCGTAACACATTCGTTTGTATATGAATATGAGGACAAAGAAAAATTTATGACATAAAAAATCCCTGCCTTTTTAAAAAGGCAGGGATTTTTTTAAACTGATTTAATAAAATCTATTTGTTCTTTAAGAGATGCGGCGCTCGTTCCGCCCTTTGAGGTACGCTTTTCAACACAAACCTTAAGGTCAATAGCGGTGTAAACATCACTTTCAAAAAGGTCGCTGTGTGCTTTGTATTCCTCTAAAGAGAGGGTTTCAAGGGTAAGATTTTTTTCAATGCACTCAAAAACTATCTGTCCCGAAATTTTATATGCGCTTCTAAAGGGAAGTCCTTTTTTAGTCAAATAGTCAGCAAGGTCGGTTGCATTTATAAAGCCCTTTTGAGCAGCTTTAAGCATATTATCCTTTAAAACTGTTGCACCTGAGAGCATAGGCGGGAAAACATTTAAGCACTGAATAACTGTGTCAACAGCATCAAAAATCGCTTCTTTATCTTCCTGCATATCCTTGTTGTAAGCCAAAGGTATGCCCTTTAAAACTGTAAGCATTGCCATAAGGTCGCCGTAAACCCTACCTGTTTTACCGCGCACAAGCTCGGCAATATCGGGGTTTTTCTTTTGCGGCATAATGCTTGAACCGGTTGTGTAGGAGTCGTCAAGCTCAATAAACTTAAACTCCCAGCTGCTCCAAAGTATAATTTCCTCGGAGAAGCGCGAAAGGTGCATCATAATGGTTGCATAGGCTGATAAAAGCTCAACGCAAAAATCTCTGTCGGAAACGCCGTCAATGCTGTTAAGCGAAATTGAGGAAAATCCTAATTTCTGAGCTGTAAAATCTCTGTCAGTGTCATAGGTTGTGCCTGCAAGAGCACAAGAGCCTAAAGGACAAACATTCATTCTTTTAACAGCGTCTTCTATTCTTTCAATATCCCTTTTGAACATCATAGCATAAGCCATAATGTGATGGGCAAATGTGATGGGCTGCGCACGCTGCAGATGTGTGTAACCCGGCATAATGGCATCGGCGTTTTCTTCTGCTTTTTTTACAATAACATCTAAAAGATTTTTTAAAAGCTTTATTATTTCGTTGCTTTTATCCCTTAAATAAAGCCTTATATCAACGGCAACCTGGTCGTTACGGCTTCTCGCTGTATGAAGCCTTTTACCTGTGTCACCAATTCTTTTAGTAAGTTCTGCCTCAACAAACATATGAATGTCCTCGGCATCACTGTCAAAGCTTAAATTTCCGCTTTCTATATCAACTAAAATATCAGAAAGGGTAGAAGAAATTTTCTTAAAGTCATCCTTTGTTATTATGTTTTTGTGACAAAGCATAGCAGCGTGTGCCATTGAGCCTATTATATCCTGCTTATACATTTTGCAGTCAAAATGAAGCGAGGAGTTAAAGTCGTCTGCAGTTTTATCAAGCGCCTTTGCAAAGCGCCCTGCCCACATTTTATCCATTCTATTTATTCCTTATTTGTTATTTTTCTTGTTAACCTGAGCCTGAACGCTGATGGGAAGGCCCCAAAGGTTAATAAAGCCTGCGCTGTCCTTTTGGTCGTAAACATTGTCTTCACCAAAGGTTGCGATTTCCTCTGAATAGAGTGAATAATCACTCCAAGCACCTGCTTTAATCATATTGCCCTTGTAAAGCTTTACGCGAACCTTACCTGTAACGCACTCCTGAGTTTTGTCAACAAATGCCGAGAGAGCTTCACGCAGAGGTGTGTACCACTGACCGTTGTAAACTAAATCTGCAAATGTAATGGCAAGCTCCTGCTTTTTGTGCATAACCATTTTGTCAAGGCAGAGGGTTTCAAGGTAGTTGTGTGCAAAGTAGAGAATGTCACCACCGGGGGTTTCATAAACGCCACGGCATTTCATACCAACAAGACGGTTTTCAACGATGTCAAGAAGTCCTATTCCGTTTTCGCCGCCGAGTTTATTTAATTTTAAGATAATATCTTTAGCGCTCATTTTCTCGCCGTCGATTGCAACGGGAACGCCCTTTACAAATTCAAGCTCAACATAGGTCGGCTTGTCGGGAGCTTTGAGGGGAGAAACGCCCATCTCAAGAAATCCTTCCTTCTCATAAAGAGGCTCGTTTCCTGCATCCTCAAGGTCAAGACCTTCGTGTGAAAGGTGCCAAAGGTTTTTATCTTTAGAATAGTTGGTTTCACGGTTTATTTTAAGGGGAACATTGTGAGCTTCTGCATAGTCAATTTCCTCTTCACGTGATTTGATGTCCCACTCACGCCAAGGAGCGATAATAGGAAGTCCGGGAGCGTATGCCTTAATAGCAAGCTCAAAACGAACCTGGTCGTTACCCTTACCGGTGCAGCCGTGGCAGATTGCATCTGCGCCCTCTGCGATTGCAATTTCAGCAAGACGCTTACCGATAATAGGACGAGCAAGTGCTGTACCGAGAAGATAATCTTCATATTTTGCACCTGCTTTAACTGCAGGAATAATCATATCGTTTACAAATTCGTCGGTTAAATCTTCAACATATAGCTTTGAAGCACCTGTTTTGATTGCCTTTTCTTCAAGGCCCTCAAGCTCGTCTGCCTGTCCAACGTTTCCTGAAACAGCTATGATTTCGGGGTTGTTGTAGTTTTCCTTGAGCCAAGGAATAATAATGGATGTGTCAAGTCCGCCTGAGTAGGCAAGTACTATTTTCTTAATATTATCTTTATTCATTGGATATACGCCCTTTCTGAATATTATTCATTAAAATATGAATATATGATACTATATTGTGAATAAAAATTCAATACCTTTTTGAAATATTGTTACAGTTTACAATAAAAAGTTGTAAAAAAACTAATATTTATGCAGTTTAACTGCAAATTCTGTTTAAAAATTCATTTGGGTCAAAGCCATAGAGCTGAACAATCTCTAAATGAGGGCTGTTTAATATGTCAAGGCTTGAAACAAGCCTGCCGCCGTCGGAGTCCAAATCGTAGCCAAAATGCTGATAAGCATACCAGGCAAGATATGAGCAGTGAACCCCAAATTGAAAATCTGTTGTCTTTGGCGCTTTTGGACCTATAAAGCCGCTTGTGAGTCTGTATGGTGCGCCACGTATAACGTCTTTAGCATAAGAAGCAAGGCTTTGTGTAAATTCGGGTGTAGAGTCCTTAAGCCTTAAAACTACATATTGACTGTAATAACGCCAAGGCTCTGATGAGTAAATTTCGGCATTGGTGCCGAGAACTGCCGCCTCTAAAATGCTGTCCTCGCCCACTACAAGACCTGTGTGTCCATGTCTCCAGCCTAAAGAGTGGGTTGAGAGGGTTAAGATAATGTCCCCCTCTTTTAAACTTGCAAAGGGAGGAGAGAGGTCGTCCTTTAGCTCATCTTCCTTTGTGAAAAAGCCGAGAAGTGACGAGCATTCGTATTCTCTTTTTTCAAAAAAGGCATCTTGATATTTTAAAATGCCTTTAAAGCCCTCTTTATCCAAAACTGCCTTTGCGGCAGCGGGGGATAGACCTGTTTGTTTGAAAATGGTTTGGGCACTGCTTTGTTCTGTTAAAACTTCTTTTTGGTAATTGGGGATAAAATAGTCGTGAGAAATTAATATTTGTGAAAAATATGAATATAAAACACCTAAAATTAAAATTGCCGCAATAGTAGACAAAGTAATTTTAAGTCTTTTAGACATTTTAAACCACCTCTTTTAGAAGGTATTGGCGATTTTACAAATTTCAAGCGGGTTTTCAACTATGTAGTTAGCGCCTGCACCTGATAATTCCTCAAAATCTCTAAAGCCCCACAGCACACCTATTGATTTAACGCCTGCATTTTTGGCGGTTTCAATGTCGGTGGCGGTGTCGCCTATGTAAAGACATTCGTCAGCGGTTACGTTAAAATAAGAAAGCAGTTCAAACACACCCTCGGGGTCGGGCTTAAGCTTTACATTTTCCCTTGAGCCGTAACAGATGTCGACAAATTTTTCCGAAAAAAGTGCGTCGGAAATTTTTTTGGCGGTGGAATGAGGCTTGTTTGATAAAATTGCAATTTTTATATTCTGTGCCCTTAAAATTTCGAGCATTTTTATAATATCCTCATAAGGCTCGGCTAAATATAAAAAATCGTTATCATAGGTTGTATTGTATTCCTTTAAAACCTTTTCAAACTGCTCTTCTGTGCCGCCTGTGTAGTTAACAAGCCTTTTTATAAGATTTTTAGCGCCGTTGCCGACAAATATTTTATATTTATCTTCATCAACGCTATCAAGTGAATATTTGTTAAGCGCCTTGTTGGCAAAGTATCTTATTGACTTTAGAGTGTCAACCAAGGTGCCGTCCATATCAAAAATACAAAGCTTTAACATATTATGCCTCTAATGTGTAAATTGCCTTTGAGTCGAAAATCTCACCCTTTTTGCCGCTGTGCTTGCCTGTCATATTAAAGTAAGCCTTTAGCACCTTATCTGTTCCGACTCTCCAGTTGTCAAAGAGTCTGAAGCCGTTAGGATATTTGTCAGCATCGAAAATTCCCTCAACCTTTGCATAGAAGTTGTGCTCGGGTGCAAAATATTCAAAGCTTTTTGCATTATGGTCGCCTGCGAAGAGAGGAATTTCGCGGTTTAAAGATGAGTCGGAGTTTACATAAACAGGAACAGGGTGATTGTTGCTTGCAGCATGTGTTATAAATCTCTCTTCACCTTTAAAGAGGGGAAGACCCATCATAATATTTTCAAATCTTGCAATTTCGCAGTCTTGTAAAAGTTCAAAGCGGTTTGTAACGCTGTAATGGTCTAAATTCCATTCGGAAACCTTACATCTTCTGAAAATATTATCTCCCAATGTGTCACAGCGATTTAAAAGTGATTCAGTTGTAAGCTTTAGATAGCTACATTCAATTTCAAAGTCACTGTCAGCATCGAGTAAAATATTGTCTGCCATAATAGAAAAGGCGGTGTTGTTTTCATCGCCGTGGTAGCCGCCCATAAAGTCTTTAGCTCCAACCTCTAAAATTGCGCCTTCCCATTCGTTTGACTCATTTAAAACAAAGCTGTCGGTTAAATCGGGATTTGTAATAGCAATACCTTTAACGCGCCACTGGTGCATATTGTCGCGGTCGCTATCAATATAAAGATACTCAAATCGAATGAAATTTTGTGAAAATTTGCAGGGCTTATAAATATTAATAACCTTGCCTTTTTTCTTAACAATAAGTTTTCTTTCCATAATTCAAGACTCCTTTTTAACGGTTTTAAATTTATTTACTCCGTAAACACCAATAATTATTAAAATGCAGCCTATAAGCTGGGTTATAGTGAGCTTCTCATTTAAAATGAAAACTCCTGCAAATATTGAAACAATGGGAATTATATTTGAAAATGACGACGCTTTTATAACGCTTATGTTTGAAAGCGCAAAGTTATAAAGTAAAAATGCGCCAACCGATGAAAGAAGCGAAAGATATAAAAGCGAAATAATAAAGTCAACCCCCGAAAAAGCTGAAACTAAAGAGGAAAAATAACCCTTTCCCACAACAAATGGAGAGATTAAGTTAAAGCCCAAGGCTGAAACAAAAAAGGTTATGTAGGTGCGCTCAAAGGGAGAATAATTATCAGCTATTTTCTCGTTTATAAGGTTATAAGCCACGGCGCAAATTACAGCACCTATTAAAATTATAATACCCGATAAATAGGTTTTACCTGTGCTTTGCGAAAAAAGGCTTATAATTAAAATTCCCAAAATTGAAATGCCTGCAAATATATACTGAAGAAATCCTGCCTTTTCCTTTAAGAAAAGACCTGAAAAAATAAGCACAATGGTGGGCACAAAGGCGATTATAACGCCCGAAACGGCTGATGAGGTGTATTTAATGCCGTAAACCTCTAATATCATATATAAAAGCGGCTGACATATACCAAGGATAACGGGTGGCAAAAGAGCCTTGCCACGTAGCTTTAATTTACCTATCTTAAAAAGCAAAAGCAGATTTAAAATCAAAAACGCAAGCGAAAATCTAAGGGTCAAAAATACAAGCGGGTGAACATTCTCGGTTGCAATTTTTGAAAACATAAAGCTAAAGCCAAAAATAAGGTTTGCTGAAAATGCGGCAAGTGTGCCTAATAAAACTTTATTTTTTATCATATTTTTATCCGAGCATAACAATACCTGCAAATGCACAGGCAATAGCAGTATAGTGCTTCCAGGAAAGCTTCTCTTTAAGGAATATGCGGCTCCAAAGAACCGAAAGTGCACAGTAAGCCGAAATGATTACCATACCCTCTGAATAATCACTAAACATAACAGCCATATAGAACACCTGACCTACTGTTTCGCATGCACCACCAAAATAGAGGTGACGATTTCCGGAGAAAATCTTGTCTTTCTTTACAAATTTAATCCAGATAAATGCAAAAACAGCAACAAACAAGAAGGTAAGCTCGAAAGCGGAGTTTGCGGCATAGTCAGAAATAATGCCATCACCTGTCGGGCCTTCTATTGAGAAGATAAATTCATCTCCAACGGTGCCAAGCGCATCAATGAAAAGGTATGCAACAGGAAGAAGGAAGGCAAGCAGACTCTTTGCATATTTGCGGTTAGCCTTTTCCTGACGAGCTGCTTTTACTTCTTCGTCCTCATAATTTTCAATAAATCCAAGCGCAACAATACCTATTGTGATTAAAGCTACACCTGCAATTACCAAAGGTGTTACATCTTGTGTCGAGTAAATTCCGAATATAAGACATAATAAAAACGCAAGCGCGCCTGAACAGTTACAAATGGGGGAAGAAATAGAAAGCTCTATGTATCTTAAGCTTATGTATCCAACCACCATAGCAAAAATGTAAAGCGCAGCTACAGGGAGATAACGAACAAAGTCCATAAATACAAAATCGGTGTAGAAAAGAGATGCAAGTATCTTTCCGCCGGCAGTTGCTTCAAGAGCCTCTATACCAACGGTGGAATTAATAATTGCGCCACCAATAAGGGTAATGAAAAAGTGTATACCCATTATAAGACCAACTGCAAATGTTACCTTCCAGTGACTGTTTTTATCCTTTTGTTTGGAACCGAGTTTAGAGAAAATATCGGAGCCACTCCAACAAAGAAGAGCTAAAAGTGAAAGCCAGAACCACATAAATTTTTCGTCCTTTCTAAAATAAAAAAGGCGGCTTATTTAAGCCGCCTTTAATTTAGTTTAGTTGTTTTCAGCAGCTTTTTTTGCCTGAATGTCCATAAGGGCATCCTTGCGGGAAAGGTTAATTCTGCCTTGTGAGTCAATTTCGGTAACCTTAACTAAAACAGTGTCACCTACATTAACAACATCTTCAACCTTTTCAACGCGCTTAGCGTCGAGTTTTGAAATGTGAACAAGACCTTCTTTTCCGGGAGCAATTTCAACAAAAGCACCGAATGCCATAAGTCTTGTAACCTTGCCGTTATAAATAGCACCAATCTCGGGGTCGAACACAATGGTAGAAATAATATCTTTTGCGCGGTTGCAGTTTTCTGCACCAATGCCCGAAATGAATACCTTACCGTCATCGTCAATATCAATCTTAACATCACAGTCGGCACAAATCTTTTGAATAACCTTGCCGCCCTGACCGATAACCTCGCGGATTTTGTCAACAGCGATTTGCATACTAATCATCTTGGGTGCAAACTCATTAACCTCTGCTCTGGGCTCGGGGATAGCTTTGAGCATAATCTCATCGAGAATGTAAAGTCTTGCCTTACGGGTTTTCTCAAAAGCTTCCTTAATAATAGCGGGGGTTAAGCCGTCAATTTTAAGGTCCATCTGAATTGCTGTGATACCTGTGTGTGTACCTGCAACCTTAAAGTCCATATCGCCGTGGAAGTCTTCAAGACCTTGAATGTCAACCATAGTCATAAATCTGTCGCCCTCGGTGATAAGACCGCAGGAGATACCTGCAACGGGAGCTTTAATGGGAACGCCCGCATCCATAAGAGCAAGTGTTGAACCGCAGATTGAACCTTGTGAGGTTGAACCGTTTGAAGAAAGAACTTCAGAAACAAGTCTTAAAGCATAGGGGAATTCTTCAACAGAGGGGATAACGGGGAGAAGTGCACGCTCTGCAAGTGCACCGTGACCAATTTCACGTCTTCCGGGTCCTCTTGAAGGCTTTGTCTCGCCAACAGAATATGAGGGGAAGTTGTAGTGGTGCATATATCTCTTTGTTTCCTCGTCGTCGATTCCGTCAAGAAGCTGTGAATCGCTTACAGGGCCTAATGTAGCAATAGTCATAACCTGAGTTTGTCCACGAGTGAAAAGTCCGCTTCCGTGAACTCTGGGAATAACACCAACCTCTGCTGCAAGAGGTCTTATCTCGTCAATACCTCTTGAGTCTACGCGCTTGCCTTCGTCGAGAAGCCAATGACGAACAATGTATTTCTGAAGCTTGTATAAACATTCGTCAATCTTCATTGTTTCTTCGGGATATTTCTCGTCGAGAGCTGCGTGAACCTCGTCAATAACGGGCTGAAGTCTTTCATCGCGAACGTTTTTATCGTCGGTGTCAAGTGCAAACTTAACCTTGTCAAGTGCAAGTGCCTTAACTTCCTCAAACATTTCCTCAGAGGGAGCTGTTGACTCAAACTCAAATTTAGGCTTACCGATTTCTGCTACGATGCCGTTAATGAAGTTAACGATTTTCTTAATTTCCTCGTGAGCTTTCATAATAGCGTCAAACATTGTGTCCTCGGGAACCTCGTTTGCGCCTGCTTCAATCATATTGATTTTCTGGAGTGTACCTGCAACGGTAACGTTCATGCGGCTTTCTTTTCTCTGCTCGGCTGTGGGATTGATGATAACCTCGTCGCCTATTAAGCCAACACTAACACCTGCAATAGGTCCGTTCCAGGGAATGTCAGAAATTGAAAGGGCAATAGATGCACCAATCATACCTGCAATTTCGGGTGAGTTGTCGCCGTCAACAGATAAAACGGTCATAACGATTGAAACGTCGTTTCTCATATCCTTGGGGAACAAAGGACGGATAGGACGGTCAACAACACGAGAGGTTAAAATAGCCTTATCTGTGGGCTTGCCCTCTCTCTTTAAGAATGAGCCGGGGATTCTGCCAACTGAATAAAGTCTTTCCTCAAAATCAACCGAGAGGGGCAAAAAGTCAATTCCCTCACGGGGCTTTGCACTTGCGGTTGCATTACACATAACTGTTGTGTCGCCATAGCGAACTAAGCAAGAGCCGCTTGAAAGTGCACACATTTTTCCGGTTTCAACAACAAAAGATCTGCCGGCAATTTCGGTTTTAAAAACCTTGTAATTTTCAAACATTTTTCTTTCCTCCTGAATTTTTAAAATCTATATCAAGCGGAAAAACTGTTTAGCAATAAATCCACAGCTTAAAAGCTTTAAGCCGTCGATTTAATGCTAACACACAGGACTTTGTGCCTGCTGCTTTTCCGCCGGATAACTAAAATAAAAGCCTCTTTTTAAGCAGGAAAAGGCAGACAATAAAATTGCCTGCCCTTTGCTATACTATTACTTACGGATGCCAAGCTTAGCAATGATTGCTCTGTAACGCTCGATATCCTTTTTGATAAGATAGTTTAAGAGGTTTCTTCTCTTACCAACCATCTTTAAAAGACCTCTTCTTGAGTGGTGGTCGTTTTTGTGGACCTTTAAGTGCTCGGTAAGGTCGTTAATTCTCTTTGTGAGAATAGCAATTTGAACCTCGGGTGAGCCGGTGTCCTTTTCATTTAAGCGGTTTGTTTCGATGATACCTTGTTTTTCGTCTTTGAGTAACATTTCTTTCACCTCATTTTAAATATTTACAATAATCATAGCAAAGGGTAGGTGAACACCTAAATTTTAGGTTTACGCCCTATGCGGCGACTAAAGCCTTATTAGTATAACACTAAATTATTAAAATGTAAAGTTTTTTTGTAAAATTTTTTTAATTTTTTTATACGCCTGTATGTTGACAGTAATGATATAAAATGTTATAATATGTTAGAATGAGAAAAAATTCAAAAAAATTGCGAGGTGATGGCTTGAACTCTATAAGAAGAGAACAAATTTTGGAGTTTATAAAGGCAAGAAAAGCTGTTAGTCTTAAAGAGCTTTCGCAGTCCTTCTCCTATGTAAGCAACATGACACTTCATCGCGATTTAGACTATTTAGAGAATAACGGCGATATAGAAAGGGTACGCGGCGGCGCCAAATACATTGATAAAGAAACAGGAAGCCACGAGCCCGCTTTTGTCGAGCGTGAAATTTCAAACCGTGAGAAAAAAGATGCCGTTGTAAAAAAAGCGTTAGGGCTAGTTCATAAAGGAAGCTCAATTTATTTAGACTCGGGAAGCACCATAATGGCACTGAGTAAAATAATTGAAGATGAGCCATTAAGCGTTGTCACAAACAGCCCTAATGTAGCACTTTCGTTTGCTGATAAGAATTTTGTGAATGTAACCCTCTGCGGCGGCACGCTTAATAAACAGAATTTGTCGCTTTGCGGAAGCAGCGCAAAGGAAACGCTTGAAAAAATAAATATAGATGTCGCTTTTTTAGTAGCCTCGGGCTACAGCAGGGAAACCGGCTTTACCTGCGGAAACGACGGCGAAACGGTTATTAAAAACTTAGTATGCAAAAGGGCAAGAAGCGTAGTTTTGCTAATTGACTCGACAAAGCTCGACGTTGTAATGCCCTTCACATTTGCTACTCTTTGTGATGTAGACTATATCGTGTGCGATGAACAGCTGCCTTATGAAATGAGAAAAGAGGCAGAAAACAACAAGGTTATTATTTTATAATGGAGGATACACAATGAAAAACTTACTGCTTGCACAGTCGGGAGGTCCCACAGTTGCTATTAACGCAACGGTTGCCGGCGCCGCGCAATATGCGCTCCAAAATCCCGAAATCGACAAGGTGTACGGAGGCCTTAACGGAATTAAGGGTATTTTAGAGGGAAGGCTTGTTGAAATCGGAGAAAGACTTAAGAACCCCGATGAGATGCATCTTCTTAAAACTACTCCCGCATCGGCTCTTGGCTCATGTAGATTAAGGCTTAAGGACGTAGAAACCGATGAAGAAAGCTATGAAAAAATTATCTCTGTATTAAGAGAATATAATATAGGATATTTTGTATACACAGGCGGCAACGATTCAATGGATACAGTTTTAAAGCTGTCGCAGTATTTAGAGAAAAAGGGAATAGATGATATAAAGGTTATGGGAGCTCCCAAAACCATTGATAACGACCTTCCTGAAACCGATCACACTCCAGGCTTTGGAAGTGCCGCAAAATATATTGCCGCAACCTTTTCAGAGCTTAAGCGTGACTGTAATGTTTACGACATTCCTGCCGTTACAGTTGTAGAGGTTATGGGAAGAAATGCAGGCTGGCTCACAGCCGCATCGGCACTTGCCCGCAAAACAGGCTGTGGCGGTCCTTCTCTTATTTATCTTCCCGAGGCAGTTTTTGACATTGATGCCTTTGTTGAAGATGTAAAAGAAAAGCTTTCTGAAAATCCCACCGTGCTTGTTGCAGTAAGTGAGGGTATTAAAAATAAAGATGGCGAGTATGCCGCCGAAAGCTATCAGAGTGGCGCGGTTGACGCCTTTGGACATAAGTATCTTTCGGGAACTGCAAAGTTCTTAACCGATGTAATTCGCGATAAAATCGGCTGTAAGGTTAGAGCAGTTGAGCTTAACCTTATGCAAAGATGTGCGGCACATATAGCTTCGCAGGTTGATATAGATGAATCTGTTATGCTTGGCTATGAGGCTGCTAAAAAGGCATTTGAGGGCAAAAGCGGCGAAATGACAATCATTAAGCGCCTCTCAAATGAGCCTTATAAAACCGAGATTTCCTCTGTTGACATTGCACTTGTTGCAAACGGCGAAAAGTGTGTGCCGAGAGAGTGGATAAACGAGCGTGGCAACGATGTAACAGACGAATGTGTAGATTACATAATGCCCCTCATAAACGGCGAAACCAAGCCCGTTTATAAAAACGGTCTGCCGGTACATTTTGAAATATAATTAGAAAGGAAGATAGATTATGAAAACTAAAGCAGTCAGACTTTACGGCGAAAACGATTTAAGACTTGAAGAGTTTGAGCTTCCTGAGATTAAAAGCGACGAAATTCTTATGAAAATCGTTTCAGACAGCCTCTGCATGTCGTCTTATAAAGCGGCAATTCAGGGCGCAAAGCACAAGAGAGTTCCTGATGACGTGGCAAACAATCCTATCATTGTAGGACACGAATTTTGCGGAGAGCTTGTAGAAATTGGAGATAAATGGAAGGATAAATATAAGGTTGGCCAAAAGGCTTCAATTCAGCCTGCTATTCCCAATAATGGCTACAGCGCTCCCGGTTATTCTTATAAATATGTAGGCGGAAACGCAACCTATGTAATTTTACCTCCCGAGGTTATGGAAGAAAATTGCCTTTTAAATTATGATGGCGAGGCATTCTTCTGCGGTTCACTTGCAGAGCCTTCCTCCTGTGTAATCGGCGCATATCACGCAAATTATCACACAACAGCAGGCGTTTACGAGCATAAAATGGGCATTGTTGAAGGCGGAAAGCTTGCACTTTTAGCATCTGTTGGTCCTATGGGACTTGCCGCTATCGACTATGCTATCCACTGCGACAGAAAGCCTTCTGTTATGGTTGTAACAGATATTAATGATGAAAGACTTGAGAGAGCAGCCAGCATCTTTACAGTTGAGGAAGCCGCTAAAAACGGTATCACCTTAACATATGTAAACACAGGCAAGCTTGAAAACCCCGTAGAAGAATTAATTAAGCTTTCGGGCGGCACAGGATTTGACGATGTTGTTGTATTTGCTCCTGTTCCCGCTGTAATTGAGCAGGCAGACGACATTTTAGGTCACGACGGCTGCTTAAACTTCTTCTCCGGCCCCACCGTACCCGACTTTAAGGCTAAGTTTAATTTCTACGATGTTCACTATGATGCAACACACTTAGTTGGTACAAGCGGCGGTAACACCGACGATATGATAGAAAGCCTTACTATGATGGCTCAAAATAAGCTCACCCCCGCAGCTTTGGTAACACACATTGGCGGACTTAACAGCGCTGCAGAGGCAACACTTAATCTGCCTAATATTCCCGGTGGTAAAAAGCTTATTTATACACACATTGATATGCCCTTAACAGCTATTTCCGATTTTGCAAAGCTTGGTGAAACCGATAGCTTTTATAAGGACTTAGCCGACATCGTTGCAAAGACAAACGGACTTTGGAACGCCGAGGCAGAAAAATATGTACTTAATAATGCAAAGAAAATATAAACATTAGGAGGAAAAGTAAACATGGCAGCAGGCGTACTCATGCCCAAGCAGGGCATAACCGTTGAAAGTTGTATCATTACAAAATGGTACAAACAGGTTGGCGACAGCGTAAAGGTAGGCGATTTGCTTTTCGGTTACGAAACAGACAAATCAACCTTTGACTGTGAATCAACAGAAGAGGGCGAAATCCTCGAAATTTTCTATAATGACGGCGACGACGTTCCCGTTTTAGTAAATGTTTGCGCAGTAGGTACTAAGGGTGAGGATGTTTCAGCATTAAGACCCGATGGAGCAGGTGCAACAGCAGAAGCTGCTCCCGCAGCCGAGGAGAAAAAAGAAGAAAAGGCTGCTCCCGCTGTAGTAGAAGAGAAAAAGGAAATCAAAGTAAATAACGGCGAAATTAAAATTTCTCCCCGTGCTCGCGCACTTGCAGATAAAGAGCACGTTGACATTCGTTTAGCCGAGGGTAGCGGCCCTTATGGCAGAGTTGTTGAAAAGGATATCCGCGATTTAATTGATAGAGGCTTAACCTCAACATCAGCCGCATTTGACGCTGTTAAGAGCGCAGATGCCGCAGCAGTAGAGGGCAGTGCTATCGGCGGTAGAGTAGGCATTTCTGATTTAGGAAAGGCTCCTGTAAATCCTTTAACTGCTGCTGTAGTAGAGGACGAGTTTGTAGACGAGAAGTTCCCGCAAATCCGCAAGACTATTGCAAAGTCTATGACAGCGTCGCTTAGTACAATGGCTCAGCTCACTATGAACAGTGCCTTTGATGCAACAGAAATTATGAATTATCGCGCTTCTCTTAAAAAGAGCGCTGAAGCTTTAGGTCTTCCCAATATTACACTTAACGATATCGTGCTTTATGCCGTTTCGAGAACACTTTTAAATCACCCCGATTTAAATGCTCATTTAATTGACGGAAATACAATGAGAAGATTTAAGCACGTACACCTCGGTGTTGCAGTTGACACACCCAGAGGTCTTATGGTTCCCACAATTAAGTATGCAAACTTAAAATCACTTGCACAAATTTCTGCAGAAGCTAAAGAGCTTGCTAAAATGGCTCAGGAAGGCACAATCAGCCCCGACCTTTTAACAGGCGCAACCTTTACAATTTCAAACTTAGGCTCACTCGGTATTGAAAGCTTTACTCCCGTTATCAATCCTCCTCAAACAGGTATTTTAGGTGTTGACACACTTATGACCCGCGTTAAAGAGGTAAACGGCGAGCTTAAGGCATACAAGGCTATGGGTCTTTCGCTCACAATCGACCACAGAGCAATCGACGGCGCACCTGCTGCACGCTTTGTAAAAGAACTTTGCGCAAATCTTGAAGCATTCAGCGTGCTTCTTGCAAAATAAGAGGTGGCAAAATGGATAAATTTGATGTAATCGTAATCGGCGGTGGCCCCGGTGGCTACCTTGCCGCTGAAAGAGCAGGACACGCAGGACTTAAAACCGCAGTAATCGAAAAAAGAGCACTTGGCGGCGTTTGCTTAAATGAGGGCTGCGTTCCTTCAAAAACATTCTTAAATTCAGCTAAAATTTATGAGCACGCTCTTGACGGTAAGGTTTTCGGTGTAACTGCCGAGAATGTTAAGATTGACCAAAACGTTGTAGTAGACCGTAAAAACAAGGTTGTAGCTCAGCTTGTTGGCGGTGTTGGAATGCAGATGAAGGCAAACCATGTAACCGTTTTAAACGGAGTTGGTAAAATTCTTTCAAAAACACCCGACGGCTTTGTAGTTTCGGTTGACGGCAAGGACGAGTATTTAGCATCCAAGCTTATCATTTCAAGCGGTTCAACTGCCTTTGTTCCTAACATTAAAGGTGCAAAAGAAAGCCTTGAGAGCGGCTTTGCTATGACAAACCGCGAAATTCTCGATTTAAGAGAAATCCCTAAAAAGCTTGTTGTAATCGGCGGCGGTGTAATCGGTCTTGAAATGGCTTCCTATTTTAACTCTGTCGGAAGCGACGTAACTGTTATTGAGGCACTTAACAAAATTGCAGGCCCCACAGACAGCGAAATTTCAAACATTCTCTTAAAGAATTATCAGAAAAAGGGCGTTGACTTCCGCCTTTCCTGCAGTGTAACAGAAATTGCTGATGGTAAGGTTGTTTACACAGAAAACGGAGAGAGCAAAAGCGTTGAGGCAGATAAGGTTCTCATCGCTATCGGAAGACGCGCATTTACAGCAGATTTAGGTTTAGAAAATATTGGTGTTTACACCGAGCGCGGCGCTATTGTAACCGATGAAAATATGCGCACAAATGTTGCAGGCGTTTATGCAACAGGTGATGTAAACGGCAAAATTATGCTTGCTCACACAGCTTACCGTGAGTCTGAGGTTGCAGTAAACCACATTCTCGGTAAAAAGGATAAAATGAGATATGAGGCAATTCCCTCTGTTATCTACACAACCCCCGAGGTTGGCTCGGTTGGTGAAACCGAGGATTCGGCAAAGGCAAAGGGACTTGACTTTAAGGTTGCTACAGTTTCAATGAGATTTAGTGGCAGATATGTTGCTGAGGTTGAAAACGGCGATGGTATTTGCAAGCTTATTATTGATAATAAGTACAACCGCCTTATCGGCGTACATTTAATCGGAAGTTATGCTTCGGAAATTATTTACGGCGCAGCTATGATGATTGAAAGCGAATTTAAGATTGATGACATCAAAGAATTCGTATTCCCTCACCCCACAGTTTGCGAAGTAATAAGAGAAGCACTCTTTACCATATAAACTAATATAAAGGAGATAGAAAAATGCCAAAATCACAATTTGTCGACCCTGTTGAACTTAGAAAAGCAGGCAAAATCACCTTTGAGGACATAGACGTTAACGTCTATAACAAGACCGTTAAGGAAGAGAGAAAGAACTATTCCGATGACGACCTTAAGAGAATTTACCGTGACATTACAATCCTTCGCGAGTTTGAGAGTATGATTAACCAAATCAAGCTCCAGGGTGTTTATAACGGCGTAGAGCACACCTATCCCGGTCCTGCTCACTTATCAATCGGTCAGGAAGCTGCTGCAGTAGGTCAGGCTTATAATCTTGATAAGAATGACTTTATCTTTGGCTCACACAGAAGCCACAGCGAAATCTTAGCAAAGGCACTTTCCTGCATCGAAAAGCTTTCTGATAAAGAGCTTATGGATATTATGGAAAACTTCCTCGGCGGTAAGGTTTTAAGAGCTGTTGAAAACAATGGACAAAACAGCGTTAAAGAGCTCGCTATCGACTTTATTATCTACGGCGCACTCGCTGAAATCTTTGCAAGAGAAAACGGCTTCCATTTAGGTCTCGGTGGCTCAATGCACGCATTCTTCCAGCCCTTCGGAATTTATCCCAACAACGCTATCGTTGGCGGCTCGGGAACAATTGCAACAGGTGCTGCACTTTATAAAAAGGTTAATAACAAGAGCGGTATCGTTGTTGCCAACATCGGTGACGGCGCACTCGCAAGAGGTCCTATGTGGGAAGCTATGACATTTGCTACTATGGACCAGTACCGTCAGCTTTGGGAAGAAAGCAAGCGCGGCGGTATGCCTATCCTCTTTAACTGCTTTAATAACGACTACGGTATGGGCGGTCAAACAAGAGGTGAAACAATGGGTTACAATATGCTTGCCCGTATCGGTGCCGGCGTATCTCCCACACAGCTTCACGCAGAGCGTGTTGACGGATACAACCCCTTAGCAGTTATCGACGCTATGAAGAGAAAGAAGGAAATTCTCTTAAACGGCGATGGACCTTGCTTCCTCGACGTTGTTACATACAGAGTTGCAGGTCACTCACCTTCAGACTCAAGCTCATACAGAACAAAAGAGGAAATCGAAGCTTGGAAGGCAATCGACCCCGTTATCAAGTTCCGTGAGGACTTAGTAGCTGCAGGTGCCGCAAAGGACGATGAGCTCCAAAAAATCCTCGACAACAGCACAGCTTTAATGACAAAGATTTGCAAAATGGCTTCGGATGTTGAGAAATCACCCTATATTGACTTTGATAAGGACCCCGCTATCGTTGAAAGACTTATGTTCTCAAATGAGAAGATTGCAAAGCTCGACGACAGAGAGCCCGAGGTTCTCGCTCCCAAGGAGGAGTGCCCCAGAGTTGTTCAGATTAAGGGTAAAGAAAGATTTGCATTTAAGGACGGAAAGCCCGTTTCTAAACTTAAGGTGTTTAACTATCGTGATGCTCTCTTTGAGGCAATTTGCGATAAGTTCTATGAGGACCCCACACTCATCACCTATGGTGAAGATGTTCGTGACTGGGGCGGCGCATTCGCTGTTTACCGCGGACTTACCGAGGTTCTTCCTTATTCAAGACTCTTTAACTCCCCCATCGCAGAGTCTGCAATCGTAGGCTCGGCAGTAGGTTATGCTATGAGCGGCGGTAGAGTAATCGTTGAGCTTATGTATGCCGACTTTATCGGCTGCGCAGGCGACGAAATCTTCAACCAGCTTGCAAAATGGCAGTCAATGAGCGCAGGTATTCTTAAGATGCCGGTTGTTCTCCGTGTTTCTGTTGGTTCTAAGTACGGTGCACAGCACTCACAAGACTGGACCTCACTCACAGCTCATATTCCCGGACTCAAGGTTGTATTCCCTGCAACTCCTTGGGAAGCTAAGGGACTTATGGCAAGCGCACTTAATGGCACCGACCCTGTTGTATTCTTTGAAAGCCAAAGACTTTACGACATTGGTGAGCAGTTCCATGAAGGCGGCGTTCCTGAAGAGAGCTATGAAATTGAAATCGGCGACACAAACCTCATTAAGAAGGGCGACGATATTACAATCTTAACCATCGGTGCAACCCTTTACAGAGCTATGGACGCTGCAAAGCAGCTTGAAGAGAAGTATGGCATTTCTGCTGAGGTTATAAACCTTCACAGTATCTGCCCCTTAAACTACGACAAGATTTTAGAGTCTGTTAAAAAGACAGGTAAGGTTGTATTAGCATCCGACGCTTGCTCAAGAAACAGCTTCTTAAACGATGTTGCAAGAAACATCACAGAGCTTGCATTTGATTACCTCGATGCACCTCCTGCTGTTGTAGGCGCTCAAAACTGGATTACACCTCCGTTTGAGTTTGATAAATACTTCTTCCCGCAGGATACATGGATTTTAGACGCCATAAACGAAAAGATTATGCCTCTTAAGGGCTATGTTCCCACAACTAACTGCACTCCCGTAGAGCAGCTTAGAAAGGCAAAAATGGGCGTATAATAATACATCGCACATTAAGGCGTTAAAAATTAACGTAGTTTGCGAAAACATAGTATTATGAAGAAAAAACCGGCAGTATAGTCATAACGGCTATGCTGTCGGTTTTTTTATTTTAATCTTTGAATATCAACTATGTAAGAAAAATCAGTAAATCTCAATTTGCTCTGTAAAATAAATATGCCCAAGCTCCGTTTTGTGTCAAAGGTTTATCTTAACAGAAAAGGCACAAAATAATAGTAAAATAAAAGACAGGAAACGGAGGTTTTGGTATGAAAAGAAGAGTTATTACCAATCACTTATTAAATTCGTTTGAGAAATATTTAATCGAAAACGAAAAGGCAGGGGCAACCATAGAAAAGTATATGCGTGATATGCGCCGCTTTGAAAACTATGCAGCAGAGAGTATATTAGATAAAACCGTAGTTTTGAGTTATAAGAGTATGTTAGAGCAGAATTACGCCATTAGAAGTGCTAATTCAATGCTTGCAGCACTCAATGCCTTTTTACGATTTGTAGGATGGTACGATTTGTGCGTAAAACAGTTTAAAGTGCAAAAGGAAGCCTATTGTTCAGAGGAAAAGGAGCTTTCCAAAATAGAATACACGGCGCTTGTAAAAGCGGCTGAACTTAAGAAAAACAAGCGTCTATCCCTTGTTGTTCAAACCATTTGCAGTACAGGTATTCGTGTCAGCGAACTTCAAAATATAACGGTAGAAGCAGTAAGACGAGGTGAGGCAGTGGTTTCTTGTAAGGGTAAATCAAGAAAAATATTTATAGTTAAGGCTTTGCAGAAAAAACTGCTTCATTATGCGATGGAGCAGGGTATCACAGCAGGCAGCCTATTTATAACCAAGAATGGTAAACCACTAAATCGTAGCAATATCTGGCGACAGATGAAGGAACTTTGTAAGCAGGCAGGTGTTTCGCCTAAAAAGGTATTTCCGCACAATTTAAGACATCTATTTGCTCGTACTTTCTATGGAATAGAAAAGGATATAGCAAAGCTTGCAGATATTTTAGGACATTCCAACATTAACACAACACGCATATATATCATCACCACCGGTGCAGAGCATCAGCGCCGAATGGAAAATATGCGACTAATCATATAAAAAATAAAACCGCCACACAGAGCAGCGGTTTGAATGTCACATAATGGGTATTATGTTGCGGCTTGTCGGCTAAAAAACCGATGTTAAAAACATCGGCATCACATAATGGGTATTATGTTGTACGAATAGCCAATTAAGCATACTTCGTTACTTCATTTGTACTGGAAATTATAACACTATTTGTAATAAAAATCAAGTAGATTTTAAAATAAAATGAGATTTACATAAAAT
>JAFSGZ010000031.1 GCA_017440545.1 Oscillospiraceae bacterium | reverse complement strand
TTAAGTCCCATCTTATGAACAATACGTCCTGACATTGGGAATGCAGAAATACCTGCAGCGCCTATCATTGGGTTGATTTTCTTATCTTTCTTAAGGAAGAGGTTTATAAATTTAGCAAAAAGAACGCCGCCTGCTGTGTCGAAGATAAATGCAATAAGACCAAGTCCTAAAATAAGAAGTGTTTCTAACTTTAAGAACTGCTCCCAATACATTTTTGAAGCAATTGTAATACCGAGGAATATGGTGATAAGGTTTGCAAGAACGTTTTGAGCGGTGTCAGAAAGTGAATTTAAAACGCCGCACTCACGGATTAAGTTGCCAAACATTAAGAAGCCAACTAAGAAAGCAGAGTCGGGAGCGACAATACCTGCAATAGCTGTGATAATGATGGGGAATAAAATCTTTGTGGTTTTAGAAACCGATTTAGGCTGATAAGGCATACGGATAAGACGCTCTTTTTTAGTTGTTAAGAGCTTTATGATAGGCGGCTGAATAATGGGAACTAGCGCCATATATGAATATGCCGCAACCATAATTGCGCCTACATATTTAGAAGCGAGCTTTTGTGCAACTACTATTGAAGTCGGACCGTCTGCGGCACCGATAATAGCAATTGAAGCAGCGTCGTTTATATCAAAGAACATACTTGCCATACAAAGAGTAAAGAAAATACCAAACTGTGCGGCAGCACCAAAAATCATAAGCTTGGGATTTGAAAGCAAGGGTCCGAAATCTATCATAGCTCCGATACCGATAAATAAAATAAGCGGGAAAAGCTCATTTGCAATGCCTGCTTCAAAAAGCTCGGTTAAGGGACCTGCTGTGAACTGTTCATTACCAAATGCATCTAAAATAGGTTTACCTGCGCCGTCGACAACTAACTGCACAACGCCGGGAAGGTTTACTATAATAGCACCGAAACCTATAGGAAGAAGGAGTGTAGGCTCCATTTCCTTTTTAATAGCTAAATAAATAAGTACTGCACCGATTGCCCACATAACACATTGTTGCCAGGTTATGTTAAGGATATTTTCGTAAAGTATTTCCATTTTAAACCTCCGAGTTTATATCTTTGCTTTCTTTGCCAAAAACACAATTATTATACATTATTTTAAAAGTAAAAACAAGTGCAAAAGTCATTTTTATTAAACTTTTGTTACATATTTTTTAAAAATTAAAAACGCGCAAGCTTTGCGCGTTTTTAATTTAAAAGAGATATTTGGTTTTTTCCTTTATTTCATCTAAAATTTCTTCTGGTTTTCTGTTTCCGTCAACTACTAAAATATTTTCGCTGTCCCCTACTTCTTTAAAAATTTCAAGGAAGTTGTTTTTTACTTTTGTTAGTCTTTCTGTGTTTTCAAATATGTCTGTGGTAATGCGGTTTTTAAGTATTCTATCCATACAATCTTTAGGCGAAAGGTCGACAAAAATGTGTAAATCAGGCTTTAATAGCTCTTTTGCCATTTCATTTATTTTTATAACCCAAGAAAGCGGCATATCCGCCATTTGATAGGCATATGAGGAAAAATAATATCTATCGCAAAGGACTGTTACGCCTTTATTAATAAGCTCTGCCATACCATCTTTTGCTGTTATATGCTCTATTCTATCGGCAGCAAACAAAAGAGCTGCGGTTTTAGGATTAATTTTCTCATTTCCCGAAAGCATTTGTCTAATCATTTTGCCAATATCCGAAGAAGTCGGCTCACAGGTTACGACATTTTCTATTCCAATAGATTTGAGATACTCTGAAAACAGCTTTATTTGAGTGCTTTTTCCGCTTCCGTCAAGCCCCTCAAAAACTATAAAGCGTCCTTTTTTTTGACTCATATTAATTCTCCTAAATTATTATGATAATATTTTAGCACCTAATAAAAAAAAAGTAAAGGGATAAGAAAATCTTATCCCTTTTAACCTTATAAATTTAATAGCACTACTTCTCCCTCTTTGAGCGAGGCTTTTACATCAATTAAGCGCTGATTTGATGAGCCACGGAACTTTAAGGTTATACTGTAAAGGTCTTTTACATACTCCCCATCGACAAGCACATCAATAAGTGACAGCATTTCCAGCGTATTTTCGCCAAAAGCTCTTGATGGTGTTTTGCCGCAAAGCTCTTCAAAAAGATAGCCTGAATAGCACCAGACATCTTTATTTGGAAGCTCAGTTTTAACGCGACGCAAAAGCTTTACAAGCTCTGCTTGATTTTTTATTTCAAACGGCTCACCGCCGAGCAGTGAGAGGCCTCTGATATAATCACTTTTTAAAAGCGAGATAATCTCATCCTCTGTTTGCTTTGTGTAGGGCTTACCAAAGTTAAAATCCCATGTTTGCTCATTAAAGCAACCGTCACAATGATGTGTACAGCCCGAAACAAACAGAGAAATTCTAACTCCGAGTCCGTTTGCAATATCGGCTTTTTTGATTTCCCCGTAATTCATTATAGGTGAAGTACCCTTTCCTTGATTTCCTGAGTTCTGCCCTGATTCCAGAACTGTGTACCTATGTATCCGCAGGTACGACGAGCAACATTCATTTTATTTTGGTCAGTATTCTTACAGTTGGGACACTCCCAAATAAGCTTACCTTCCTCATCGTTTACAATTTGAATTTCTCCGTCATAACCGCAAACCTGACAGTAGTCACTCTTTGTGTTAAGCTCGGCATACATAATATTATCATAAATAAACTGCATAACCGAAATAACAGCATCAAGGTTATCCTGCATATTGGGAACCTCTACATAGGAGATAGCTCCTCCGGGTGAAAGTGCCTGGAATTTAGCTTCTGTTCTGAGCTTTTCAAAAGCATCGATATCCTCTGTTACGTGAATATGATAGCTGTTTGTAATATAGCTCTTATCTGTTACACCCTTTATAACACCAAAGCGTTTTTGTAGGCTCTTTGCAAACTTATAGGTTGTGCTCTCGAGCGGAGTTCCGTAAAGTGAATAATCGATATTCTCGGCAGCCTTCCACTTAGCTGTGTATTCATTAAGCTTTCTCATAATGGCAAGGCCAAGCTCTTCGCCCTCGGGCTCAGTGAGCTTTTTGCCGTTTAATGCCATTACACACTCCCAAAGACCTGCGTATCCGAGTGATATAGTGCTGTATCCACCGTGGAGATATTTATCGATTTTTTCGCCCTTTTTAAGTCTTAAAAGGGCACCGTGTTGCCAAAGGATAGGTGCAACATCAGAAGTTGTACCGGTGAGTCTTTCGTGGCGGCACTGAAGTGCTCTGTGACAAAGCTCCATTCTCTCATCAAAGATTTTCCAGAACTCGTCCATATTACCGTGTGCAGAAAGTCCGATATCAACAAGGTTTACTGTTACAACGCCTTGATTAAATCTACCATAATACTTAGGCTTACCGTTTTCATCAACATAAGGTGTTAAGAAGCTACGGCAACCCATACAGGTGTAGCAGTGACCCTCACCGTTTTTATCAATTTTATTTTGGAGCATAATTTTTTCAGAAATATAATCGGGAACCATACGCTTTGCTGTGCATTTTGCGGCAAGCTTTGTAAGATAGAAATAAGGTGTTCCCTCTTTGATGTTATCCTCTTCAAGTACATAGATAAGCTTGGGGAATGCAGGTGTTACCCAAATACCGTCTTCATTTTTAACGCCCTTATAGCGCTGAAGAAGTGTTTGCTCGATAATTAAAGCAAGGTCGTGCTTCTCCTGCTCGTCTTTTGCTTCATTTAAGTACATATAAACTGTAACAAAGGGAGCTTGTCCATTTGTTGTCATTAAGGTTACAACCTGATATTGAATTGTTTGAACACCGCGCTTAATTTCGTCTAAAAGACGGCTTTCTACGATAGAATGAAGCTGTTCTTCTGTAGGCTCAATTCCTAAAACCTTTGCCTCTTCAACAGCAGCCTTTCTTATTTTTTCACGCGAAATTTGAACAAAGGGGGCTAAATGAGTAAGGCTTATGCTCTGTCCGCCATACTGATTGCTTGCAACCTGAGCGATAATTTGAGTGGCGATATTACAAGCTGTTGAGAAGCTATGAGGCTTTTCAATTTTTGTTCCGCTTATAACTGTGCCGTTTTGGAGCATATCTTCTAAGTTAACAAGGTCGCAGTTGTGCATTCTTTGAGCGTAATAGTCAGAATCGTGGAAATGAATAATTCCTTCCTTATGTGCCTTTACTATATCTTGAGGAAGCAAGATACGGTCGGTTATATCACGGCTAACCTCACCTGCCATATAGTCGCGCTGTACGCTGTTGACGGTGGGGTTTTTATTAGAGTTTTCCTGCTTAACCTCTTCGTTTTTGCAGTCTATTAAAGACAAAATACGGTCGTCTGTAGTATTTGCCTTTCTTGCAAGTGAACGAATGTATCTATATTTAATATAGTTACGTGCAACATTAAATGCCCCATGTTGCATAATAAGGCTTTCTACCATATCTTGTATTTCCTCAACACCGAGAGCGCGGGACATTGATGTAGCTTTTTCGTTTACGTATTTTTCGATTTCAATTATAGATGTTTCGGAAAGACGCTCGTTTTCATCTACTGTTTCATTTGCTTTTTTGAGCGCGTTGATAATTTTGTTACCATCATATACGGCCTGTGCGCCGCTTCTTTTAATAATGTTCATAATTTCTCCCTCGTAAAATTTTTAGTCGTTAGTTTTATTGTAGCACAGGCTTTTTTAAATTGCAATAGGTATTTTAAAAAAATACACAACATATTGTGGGTCGTTTTTTTAAGAAAACTAAATATTCTACCTCAAAAAATATCAAAAAAAGCTCGAAACTATGCGGTTTCGAGCCATTTTCTTAAAGATATCTTCTAACATCTGAAGCTAAGTTTTCCTCTATTTTTATTAGTTTCTGCGCAATTTCAGTGGTTTTTTGGTTTGCACCTTTACACTCATTAAAGCTATGGCACAAGCTGTTAAGTGAGCTATTGCAGCCATTTGCAACGAATTCAGCAAGCTTTTTATCATCTGTACAGTTTTTTAACTTTACAGCATTAAGAATTTTAGTTCCATGGTTTTCGCGGATTTTATTAATATTTATTCCTAAATGCATACACAACATATTGTGTTTAGTGCAGCTATTTTTAATTAATCTTTTAAAACTTTGATTTTCTACCCTATCATAAATATCATTTAACATTGAAATATTTTCGTTCACAGCAGATATACAGGTTGATTTTAACTTTATATTATCGTTTATCATTTTATCCCCTCCACATAATTTTAGTGTATCCGACGGGGATAAAAATATTTAGGCTACATTTACAAAGGTTTTAAATTCATTTACTGCCTCTAAATAGCTGTCCTCATCAACAAGATAGCTTATTCCGTGTCCTGCATCTTTTACGGTTAAGATACGTTTTTCAGAGGTACAGGAATCAAATATTTCCTTACACATACTGCTTGGCACAAAGGTGTCGCTTTCGCCATGAATTAAAAGCACCGGCACCTTTGAATTTTTAACAGCTTTTACTGCATCGGTTTCCTCTAAATCGAAGTGCCCTAATATTTTTGCCGAGGCAAATGCCATTGTGTAAACCATTTTAGAGGGAAGCTTCATATCACTTGAAATTTTTGTGATGATATCTTTAGCAGAGCTAAAGCCGCAATCGGCAATTATTCCAACAACATTTTTGTTGTCAACAAGCTCAGACGCCATAAGAACTGTTGAAGCACCCATTGATAAGCCAATAAGCAAGATTTTTACGTCTTTGCCAAAGCGATTGATACAGTAGTTAACCCAGTCCAAGCAGTCATATCGCTCTTTAATGCCAAAGGTTATTACACTTCCACTGCTTTTTCCGTGAGCGCGTTGGTCTACAATCAAAACATTATGGCCCGAATCGGTTGCCATTTTAAAGCCGCCACAGCCATCTACCGAGGATTTACTTCTATAACCGTGAAAAATTATTTCAAGCGGAGCATTATCAAAATTGTGAAAATATCTTGCATAAAGCTCTATTCCGTCGCGTGATTTAATGGTGATTTCCTCAAACTTACTTGAGTTTAGATTTTCTATTAATGTTTTGGCTTTATCGCGAATTTTCTCAAATTCTTCTCCGCTTAAAACATCGAGCGGATTTTTGTCGCGTAGTTTTTTAGGCGAATAGAAAACCATACCATATACAACAAAAAAGCAAAGCACAAACAAAATAAGTGCCATTAAAAGAACATAAACTGCTACCATCTTTTTCCCTACCTATTAATATATTCTAATCTCATTATATACCAGTTTTTATAAAATTACATATTTTTTTGTAAATTTTAAAATAAAAATTTTCTTTACATAAAAAAATTAATTTGCTATACTTATATTATAAAAGCATTTTGTTTTAGGAGGCAAGATTATGAAAATTATTACTGTAAGCAGAGAGTTTGGAAGCGGAGGCCGCGAAATCGGAAAAAGGCTTGCCGACGAATTAGGTTTTGCCTACTACGACAGAGAAATTGTTTCAGCTATTGCTGAAAAGACCTCACTTGATGAAGGATATATAGAAAGAACCCTTGATTCAAGCATTTTAAATCAGGTTTATCCCGTTACATTTTCGCGTACATTTGCTTTTTCATATCACAACATTGCAAATGCAACTAATTTGCTTGCAAAGCAGCATCAGGTTGTAAGAGAGCTTTCTCAAAAGGGCGATTGTGTTATAGTTGGCAGAAGTGCTGATGCTCTTCTTTCAGACCTAAATCCCTTTAAGCTTTTTGTTTATGCTGATATGCAGTCCAAAATTGACAGATGCAAAAAAAGAGCTGAAGAAGGCGAAAATTTCACCGACAAGGAATACAAGAAAAAAATTGAAAAGATTGACAAAGCAAGGGCTGAAAATCACGACTTTGTTTCGTCTTATGCTTGGGGAGATATGAAAAATTACGACCTTTGCATAAACACAACAAACATTGATATTAAGGCTATAGTTCCAAAGCTCGCTGAATATATAAAAACAATATACTAAAAAATAAGGCTGACACCAAAAGGTGTCAGCCTTTTTTTTATTTATCTCTTTTTCTTTCTTAATTTCCAGCTTGCCCAAATATTTGGTGAGAGGCAAATTGAAGAATATACACCCGAAACAAGTCCGACTGACATTGGGAATACAAAGTCGAACATTGAGGTGATACCGAAAATGAGTGAAACCACAACAATTACTGCAAGTGCAACAAGTGTCATAAATGTGGTGTTTATAGTTCTGCCGAGTGTTTGGTTTAAGCTCATATTAACATTATCGATAATTGAGAGCTTTTTGCCATACATTGTGTTGTTTTCTCTGATACGGTCGAAAATAACAATGGTATCATTTACAGAGTAACCGAGGATTGTAAGCATTACTGCCATAAAGTTTCCGCCAATTTCAATTCTGAAAATAGCATAAACTGCATATGCAATTACAAGGTCGTGCACCAAAGCAATAACAGCTGTGATACCTGCTGTCCATCCGCCGATTTTTCTAAATCTGAATGCGATATAAACAATAATTAAAGCAAGTGCTACAACAGCAGCAATAAGACATTTTACAAAGAAGCTTTTGCCATTCATAGCGTCAACCGAGGAAGATTCTACGAGCTCAAGACCGTTTTCCTTATACTCCTTTTCGAGTGCGGTTGTCATTTTTGTTTGTTCTTCAGAGCTAAGCTCCTCGGAAATTGAGATTACAACATTTTTTTGGTCTGTCACATTGTTTTCAGAAAGGCGAACTGTGCAGTCGTGTCCTGTTGTAACCTTTACAAACTGCTGAACATCTGAAATTTTAATTTCATCTTTATAGCTATAGGTTGCGATTGAACCGCCCTTAAACTCAATGTTTACCTCTACGCCGAAAATTGCTGTTACTGCAATTGTGATAGCGAAAAGAACGGCAGAAACAATGTAATAAATTTTTCTGTTTTTAATAAAATCAATATTTCTATTCATTATTTCTTACCTCCGTAGAGCCAAGGATTGCGGAAACACTTAAACTTGGAAAGTGACTGAAGCATAAGTCTTGAAGCTGTAACACCCATAATAAAGTTAAATACAACTCCTGCTAAAAGTGTGTAACCGAACGAATATATAGCGCCTGCAGTTGTAACGCCGAACCATGAGAAGAAGAGCGAGAATACCTTTGCAAAAAGACTTGATGTGGGGCCAAATGCTCCCATAAGAACTACTGCACTGATAATCATGGTAATGTTACCGTCGAAAATAGTTACAAATCCTCTTTCAAATCCGAGCGAGATAGCACCGTCAAGGGTTTTACCTGCATTAAGCTCTTCTTTAATACGAGATGAAGTAAGAACGTTTGCGTCAACACCCATACCGATCGAAAGGATAATACCTGCAATACCGGGGAGTGTTAAAGTAAAGCTTGGAATACCGGGGAGATATCCCGATACACAAGCGATTGCGCCTGCTACCTGACCCACAAGAGCGATACCTGCTACAAAGCCGGGCAAACGATAAATAATTGTCATTAAAACGAATACGGCAATTAAAGCAATTAAGCCTGCAACAACCATTGCATCGCGAGCGCCCATACCAAGCTCGGGAGAGATGGTGCTGAAGTTAGATGCCTCAAGCTTAAAAGGAAGCGAGCCTGAGTTAATCTGTCTTGCTAGCTTTTCTACCTCTTCCTGAGTAAAGTCGCCTGAATTGCTTGAAATTACAGCCTGTCCGCCTGTGATAGTGTCTTTTACCTGCGGAGCTGAAATCATTGTGTCGTCCATCCAGATAGAGATTTGCTTGCCTACGTTATTACCTGTTGCTGTAGCAAACTTTTTAGCACCGTCGGTTGTCATCTGAAGTGCAACATACCAACCGCCCATTTCAGCATTATACTGAGCAGTTGCCTCGGCAACATCGGTTCCATCAAGTACCTTTTCGCCGGTGGGCTTGCCGTCATCCCCTGCTGTTCCCTCATAGAAGGAAAGCACTGCAGTTTCACCAAGCTCGGCGATTGCTGCCTCGGGGTCAAAATCGGTGTCGTCCTCTTTCCAAGGGAAGCGAACAACAACTTTATTTTTATTATAATCGGAATACACCTCGTAGTCAGTGATATTCTGATTTGTAAGACGCTGTTTAATTACTTCTTCGGCAGAAGCGATTGCCTTATCCATATCTTTAACAGTGCCTTTAGCTTCATCGGGAATGCTGAATGTAACATCTACACCGCCGCGAATATCAATACCCCAGCGGATATCGTTACCTCCCTTGAAGTAAACCGTTTTTCTGTCGCCATACATACTGCTTACACCAAAAATAGCAGTGTAAGTAAATACGGCAATTACAGCCAAAACGATGAAGAATGTAGCCTTATGAGCTCGTTTCATTTAAAATCCTCCAACGCCAGATTTTGTACTTAAGTACATTTATTTATCCGACTTATGTTGTCGGACTTATACTAAATCATTATACATTTATTAACAGAAAAAGTCAATATGACTATTAGATTTTATACTTTTTTAACTAAAAAAATCCCGCCTTTTAGGCGGGATTAATTTTTACAGACCTAAGTCCTCAACATAAAGCTCTTTTACTTCGGCTTTAGGTGCATATTTTTTAGAAAGGAATTTCTCAGCAACCTGCGGGAAAAGTGCATAGCTTAAAACATCCTCATCGCACTTTGCAAGCTCGCCTGCTTCTTTTCTATATTTTTCAAGCTCGGGCTCTAAAAGGTCAGCAGGGCGGCAGGTGATAACCTCGGCATCGCCTATTGCCTTTCTTCTTACTTCCTCATTAACCTCACCGGGAACCTTACCATATTCTCCTCTTAAGAGTCCTTTAGATTCTTTGGTGATGGTTTTATATCTCTCGCCCATAAGCACATTTAAAACAGCCTGTGTGCCGACAATTTGGCTTGTGGGGGTTACGAGCGGAGGATAGCCAAAGTCTTTTCTTACTCTGGGGATTTCCTCAAGCACTTCATAATACTTATCCTCTGCATTAGCTTGTTTAAGCTGAGAAATAAGATTTGAAAGCATACCGCCGGGAACCTGATATAAAAGTGTATTTACATCAATTCTTAAAACCTTGGGGTCTAAAACGCCGTTTTCCTGGAACTTATCAGAAACTGTTCTAAAATATGATGCGGCATCACTTAATTTTTTAAGGTCAATACCTGTATCTCTATCACTTCCCTCTAATGTGGCAACAAGTGCCTCGGTTGCAGGCTGTGAGGTTCCGTTTCCAAAGGGAGAAAGCGCACAGTCGACAATATCTACGCCTGCCCATGCAGCCATAAGATTTGTCATATCACCGGTACCGGTTGTGTTGTGAGTATGAAGGTGAATAGGAATTTTAACCTTTTCTTTAAGCTTTTTAACAAGGCTGTATGCGGCTGTAGGAAGAAGAAGGTTAGCCATATCCTTAATACAAATTGTATCTGCGCCCATCTTTTCAAGCTCTAAAGAGAGGTTTACAAAGTATTCCTCATTATGAACGGGGCTTGTAGTGTAGCTTATTGCAGCCTCACACATACCGCCGTGTTTCTTTATGCTCTTTATTGCTTGTTCTAAATTTCTGACATCATTTAATGCATCAAAAACTCTTATTATATCAATACCGTTTTTAATTGACTTTTCAATAAAAGCATCAACAACATCATCGGCATAGTGCTTATATCCTAAAAGGTTTTGACCTCTTAAAAGCATTTGAAGCTTTGTGTTGGGCATAGCCTTTTTAAGTGCACGAAGGCGCTCCCAAGGGTCTTCATCCAAAAAGCGCATACAAACATCAAAGGTTGCGCCGCCCCAGCATTCAAGCGACCAATATCCAACCTTATCAAGCATTTCACAGCCCGGAAGCATATCCTCAAGCTTCATTCGGGTTGCAGCCTGTGACTGATGTCCGTCACGAAGTACTGTATCTGTTATTAATAGTTTATTAGACATATTTTTTTGCTCCTTTATTTAAAGAGTGCAATAAGAACGCCTGCGGCTATTGCCGAGCCAATAACTCCGGCAACATTGGGGCCCATAGCGTGCATTAAGAGGAAGTTTGAAGGATTTTCCTTTTGTCCTACCGATTGCGAAACTCTTGCCGCCATAGGAACTGCAGAAACACCTGCAGAGCCAATAAGCGGATTTATTTTATTCTTTGTAAAGAGGTTCATAAATTTAGCAAGTAACACACCGCCTGCTGTTCCGCAGCCGAATGCTACTATACCCATAGCTATAATCTTAAGGGTGTCGAGATTCAAGAATGCCTCTGCTGTGGCTGTTGCACCAACAGAAATACCGAGGAATATTGTTACAATATTCATAAGCTCGTTTTGAGCGGTTTTGCAAAGTCTTTCACAAACACCTGATTCTTTCCAAAGGTTACCGAGCATAAGGCAACCAACAAGCGGAGTTGCTGAAGGAACTAAAAGTGCCACAAATATGGTAACAGCTATTGGGAAAATAATCTTTTCGGTTTTTGAAACGCGTCTTAATGGCTTCATAACTATCTGACGCTCTTTTTTAGTGGTTAAAAGCTTCATAATAGGAGGCTGAATAACCGGAACAAGTGCCATATAGGAATATGCCGCAACGGCAATAGGGCCTAAAAGATCGGGATAAAGCTGGCTTGCTGTATAAATAGCTGTCGGACCATCAGCTCCGCCAATAATTCCAATAGCTGCAGCAGCAGCCTGAGGAAAGCCTAAGAAGCAGCAACCAACAAATGTTAAAAATATTCCGACCTGTGCTGCCGCTCCGAGAAGAAGGCTCTTTGGATTTGAAATGAGCGGTTCAAAATCCGTCATAGCGCCAATGCCAACGAATATAAGGCAAGGATAAAGGCAGGTTTTAACACCTATATAAAGAATATCAAGAAGTCCACCATTTGCCATTATATTGCCGTAGCTATGAAAGTTAGGACTTGCAGAGTCCATAAATTCACGCCAAAGCTCTGTGTGATAAAGAGCATCTAACTCTGTAAATGCTGTTAGGTTTGTAAGCAGCATACCGAATGCTATTCCGACAAGAAGAAGAGGCTCAAACTTTTTCTTAATTCCAAGCCATAACAAAAACAGCGAAATTAAAATCATAACAAGAGATGGCCAATTCTCACCTATTTTGCCGAAAAGCTGATAAAATCCGGTTTGCTGTAAAAATTTTATTAGTGCTTCCATTTACATTCTCCTAACCGAAAATTAACCGATTACACAGAGAACATCGCCGGACTGAACTGTTGAATTCTTTGTAACTGAAACTGCTGAAATTACGCCGTCCTTTGAAGCCATAATCTCATTTTCCATTTTCATTGCCTCTAAAATAAAGAGAACCTGTCCCTTTTTAACGCTGTCGCCATTTGCAACATTAACTGAAAGGATTGTTCCGGGCATAGGGCAAACAACCTTTTCTGCGCCTGCGGGAGCCTCTACTGCTGCAGGAGCAGGTGCCGGAGCTGCTGCGGGAGCGGGTGCTGCTGCGGGTGCAGGAGCCGCTGCGGGAGCAGATGAAACTGCATTTTTATCAATAAGCTCAATTTCTACTTCAAAAGCTTCACCATTTACGTTTACTCTGTACTTATTCATTATAATCACCTTTTACCTTTTTATATTTTCTTAAACGATTTTATTCTTATCGCCGAAACATCTGTTCCTAGTTCTTCTGCTATTGCAGCAGATACAGCAGCAATTATCTTTCTTCTATTAGGGATTTCTGTCACTACAGAAGAAGGTTGTGCTTGTACTTGTGTTTGTCTAATCTCTGCGGGGGCTGAAGAGTCATCTTTTTCAAGAAGTTTACAAATCTTGCTTTGAATCGAGCAAAGAAGCACGATACAAACAAGGCCTATAAACACTGTGCCTATGCCGAGCAGACATACGAATGAAATGTCGTAAGTCATTTTACTCTCTCCTTATTTATTTTTTAACAAAACGGCTCATTATTTCATAGCCTTCATTTACATAAATTTTAGTTTCAGCAGCTGTATCCTCATTAACTGACTTTACACCGCTGTCGATTTCATTATACTTTTCGTAGATTACGAAAGGCACGGGATCGGATACGTGGGTTTTAAGGCAAAGCGGAGTAGCGTGGTCGGGCAGTATCATAATTTTATAATTATCATTTGTACTGTCTAGATACGCTTTTACCTTTGATAGAATTTTTTCATCAATGAGCTCAATAGCACGAATTTTATTTTGTGCTTCAAATCTATGTCCACATTCATCGGGGGCTTCAACGTGAAGATATACTAAATCTGTCCCCTCTTTAAAGGTTTTAATTGCCGCATCGGCTTTTCCTTCAAAGTTTGTGTCGATATAGCCTGTTGCACCCTCAACCTCACAAACCTTCATTTCTGTAAGCTTGCCTATACCTTTAATTAAATCAACTGCAGAAATAACGGCTCCGTCTAAACCGAATTTACTTTTAAAGGAAGGCATTTCCTTTTTATTGCCGCTTCCCCAAATCCAAATGCTGTTTGCAGGTCGAAGACCTTTTTCTATCCTCATTAGATTAACGGGATGGTCCTTTAAAAGCTCATAGCTTTTTTTCATAAGCTCTAAAATTCGTTTGTTTTCGGGCAGATATTCTGTAATTTTTCTATCAAGAATATCGTGAGGAGGAGTTGCCTCAAAACTACCGCCAAGGGCATTCTTTAGTACTAAACAATGACGATAGCTTACACCTGTGTAAAAATGTAAATCTTCCTCTGAAAGCTTTTCTTCCAGGAATTTTATTAAAACATCTGCTTCTGCTGTTGAGATATCATCAGCACAGTAATCTATCATTGTTTTTTGGCTGTAATCGTCTTCATCGCTTAAGGTTACTATATTACATCTGCTTGCGATATCGGTGCTGCTAAGCTCTATTCCAATGCTTGCCGCCTCAAGCGGTGACCTTCCCGAGTAATAAAGCTCAGGATTATAACCCATAACCGCAAGATTTGCAACATCACTGCCCGGTTTAAAGCCATCGGCAACAGTTTTAATTGTGCCAACCTCACCGTGTGCGGCGCAAAAATCAATGTTTGGTTTATGAGCTAACTGCATTGGCGTTTTATCATTTAATGGGCCTTTATGATAGTCTGCCATACCGTCGCAAAGAAGAACTAAATATTTCATATTGTATCTTCCCTTTCATTTGCTTTTTTATTATAAACTTAAAAAAGCCTAATCGAATTAATTATATATTATTTTAGCATATAAAGTCAATATAATTGCTATTTTTTTATAAGTATTTTATCTTTAAATTTAGGCTTGTATTAACTGTAATTATTTGTTATAATATTTTTTAATGTAAAAAAGGAGATGATTTTGATGCGAGCTGTTATCAGCGTAGTAGGAAAAGACAAGGTTGGAATTTTAATGAATGTATCGACAAAATGTGCCGAATACAATGTTAATATTATTGATGTTTCGCAAACCGTACTTCGTGATATGTTTACAATGATTATGCTTGTTGACATTAGTAACATCAGCATTAAATTTGGCGATTTCTCCGAGATGATGACTTCATTCGGCAGTGAAATCGGAATGGAAATCCGTGCAATGCACGAGGATATTTTTAATTCAATGCATAGAATTTAGTAGGTGTTAAAATGTTTAATACAAATGATATTTTAGAAACAATACATATGATATCCGATGAGCATTTGGATATCAGAACAGTTACAATGGGTATTTCCCTTTTAGACTGTGCAGACAGCGACATTGATGCAGCTTGCGAAAAGATTTATAAAAAAATCACTACCAAAGCTAAAGACCTTGTGAGAGTTTGTAATGATATTGAAAGAGAATATGGTATCCCCATTATTAACAAGCGTATTTCGGTTACACCTATTGCAATGGTTGCGGCAAGCTGCAGACAGGGTGATATAACAAAGTTTGCAGTAACACTTCAAAAATGTGCCGAGGTTGTTGGAGTTAACTTTATCGGCGGATATTCTGCTCTCGTTCACAAGGGATTTTCTGCAGGCGATTTAGAGCTTATCGAAAGTATTCCCGAGGCACTTTCCATTACAAATAATATATGTGCTTCTGTAAATATCGGTTCAACCAAGGCGGGTATTAACCTTGATGCTGTAGCTCTTATGGGCAAAATCATAAAAAAATCTGCCGAGCTTACAGCTGACAGAAACTGCATAGGTCCTGCAAAGCTTGTTGTTCTCTGCAACGCTCCCGAGGACAATCCCTTTATGGCAGGTGCATTTCACGGTGCAGGTCAGCCCGACTGTGTTATAAATGTAGGTGTTTCGGGTCCCGGAGTTGTTAAATCGGCACTTCAAAAAAGTGAAGGGCTTAACATTACAGAGGTTGCCGAGCTTATTAAGAGAACTGCATTTAAAATCACTCGTATGGGACAGCTTGTTGCAATGGAAGCTTCCAAAAGACTTGGGGTTCCATTTGGTATAGTTGACTTATCGCTTGCCCCCACCCCAGCCGTTGGCGACTCGGTGGCACACATTTTAGAGGAAATCGGTTTGGAACAGTGTGGTGCGTGCGGTACAACTGCCACACTTGCACTTTTAAACGACGCGGTTAAAAAAGGTGGCGTTATGGCATCTTCAAGCGTTGGTGGACTTTCGGGCGCATTTATTCCCGTAACAGAGGACGCAGGTATGATTGCTGCTGCTACAAACGGCACACTTACCATTGAAAAACTTGAAGCTATGACAGCAGTTTGCTCGGTTGGTCTTGATATGATTATTATCCCCGGTGACACACCCTGTGATGTTATTTCGGCAATAATTGCCGATGAAGCAGCAATCGGAATGGCAAACTTTAAAACAACCGCTGCAAGACTTATTCCTGCAATAAACAAAAAGGTTGGCGACACCCTTTCGTTTGGCGGACTTTTAGGCGAAGGCCCTGTTATGAAGGTTAACACCGCCTCTCCCTTAAAATTCATTTCGCGTGGTGGACACATTCCCGCCCCATTACAAAGCCTTAAAAACTAACAAAAAACTCCGAAGCAGAGCTTCGGAGTTTTTTTATTTTATTCTCTTCGCAATAACCATAAGGCGTTCTTCTTTTTTACCATAGCAGGTTGAAAGTATTAACACATCCTGCATTTCTGAATAAAGGTTATTATAGATAGTATCATATATATCGGTTTTTCTAACCTCTATTACGCTGTATTCGCGAAGTTCTTCTTTTGTTTGAAAAAGAATTGTTTGATGACTATTTTTATAGTCATTATTTAGATAATTTACAAGGTGAGCAAACATTGTGTTATTATTCATATTATGCCCGTAAATTATTATATTGCCGCTGTCAAGTTTACATCTGTAATCTACAAACGGCACACCACTCATACTGTATTTGCCGTTAAAATTTTTTCTTAAATATTTTTCCGGATTTTTGGGGGTGTGCATAACGGGATAATTTACCTCACTATCAGGGATAGTAAGCCAGCCGACAAAATCTGCATTTTGCTTAAAAAGCATACTTATATCTTTTTCGTAGTTATTTTCTTTTTCTATTTCCTCATTAGCCGATACGCTTGCCGTTTCCTCAACAAGCTCTGCAAGCTTATCAAACTCGTTTTTATCATTTTGTCTACTCAAAAGCTCATAGCCTATCATAAATACAGAGCCTAACATTATAAGTGAAAGAACCACAATTAAAACGGTTGTAACTTTACTTTTTTTCATAAGCTTCCTTTAACACCTTTTTATTATTTTCATCTATTACCTTTTTTAACATTTTAACATATAGGCTTTAAAAAATAAAGGAATATTTAGTAGTAAAATAATTTTCTTAAAAAAAGATAAAAAAACTGTTGACAAAAGTTGTTTGGTGTGATAATATAATTAAGCTGTCTTTGCTGGTGTAGCTCAGTTGGTAGAGCAGCTGATTTGTAATCAGCAGGTCGGGGGTTCAAGTCCGTCCACCAGCTCCATTTTTCTTAAAAGGCAGTATATATTCGGGAGTGTACCCAAGTGGCCAAAGGGGGCAGACTGTAAATCTGTTGTCTCTGACTTCGGTGGTCCGAATCCACCCGCTCCCACCAAAACGAAAATCCTGTCGACTTTTGTCGATTGGATTTTTGTTTTGTATTATTCATTTTTCATTATTCATTTTTCATTATTCATTTTTCATTATT
>JAFSGZ010000030.1 GCA_017440545.1 Oscillospiraceae bacterium | reverse complement strand
GATTAAAAATAAAAGACCGTATACTGCTAAAAAGATTATTGCAATATAGCTTGCGTTCATAGTATTCATAAAACACCCTCCGTTTGATTTTATATTTTTTTATGATACAACATTAATAGGCTCACCGTTTAAAAATGAGCGAATGTTGTTTTTTGCAATTTCTAAAAGCCTTTGCCTTGTTTCAAGCGGCGCCCACGCGATATGCGGCGTAATAATAACATTTTTAGCATCCTTTAAAGGACAGTTATCTCGCATAGGCTCATAGCATAAAACATCAAGTGCAGCAGCAGAAATAATATCCTCATTTAAAGCGGCGGCTAAATCCGCCTCGTTTACAACGGCACCGCGCGATGAGTTAATTAAAACAGCGCTGGGCTTCATTTTTTTGAGCATTTCCATATTAATTAAGTTATTTGTCTGTGCAGTAAGGGGGCAGTGAAGTGAAACAAAGTCCGAATTTGAAAGAAGTGTCGGCAAATCAACAAATTTAAGGTTTGAAGATTCAAATTGCGGATAAATTGTGCGTGAATAAACAAGCACATTCATTTCAAATGCCTTTGCTATTTTTGAAACTGCCTTTCCGATAGAGCCAAAACCGATAATTCCGAGGGTTTTGCCGCTAAGCTCATAAAGCGGAGCCACTCTGTAGGAAAAGGCATCAGCAGAAATCCATTCGCCTTTTTTGACGCTTTGGTCGTGCTCTTCGATTCTGTTACAGTATCTTAAAATACAAGCAAAAACATATTGTGCCACCGAGGCGGTTGAATAAGCAGGAATGTTTGTAACAACAATACCTTTTTCGCGTGCAGCTTCGGTGTCAATAACATTATAGCCTGTGGCAAGCACACAAATAAGTTTTAAATTAGGGCAGGCATCCATAATATCTTTAGAAATTACAACCTTGTTAGTCATAATAATGTCGCTGTCGCCAATTCTTTCTATTACCTCATCGTGTGAGGTGTTTTCATAAACTCTTACCTCGCCAAACTCTTTAAAATCATCATAGTTTAAATCATTTGCGGCAAGAGCAAGACCATCTAAAACAACAATTTTCATAAAACTCTCCTTGAAGCTGTATGTTTAAGTATAGTATAGCACTAAAAATGTGCAAAGTCAAACAGATTAAAAGGCTTTAAATGTTGACAAGAAGCCGTTTTTGTAGTATTATATTTTAGTATATTAATTTCGTATGCCCCCATAGTTAAATGGATATAATAAGGTCCTCCTAAGACTTAGTTATCGGTTCGATTCCGGTTGGGGGTGCCAAAAAGCGAAATTATATATAGAATTTATATGAGGTGAAACCCATGATTACAAATAGAGCAAATAGGCTCGAACACGTACATTCTGATATTAGAGGTCCACTTTACACCGAGTCCCAGCGTATGCGCAGTGAGGGTATTGATGTTTTAAGACTTAATACAGGTAACCCCGCAACATTTGGATTTACAATGCCTGACAGCGTTAAAAATGCTCTTTTAAATAATGCCGATAAGGCTGTTGCTTATTGCGACCTTAAAGGTATGCCTGAGGCAAGACAGGCAATTTTAAATTATCATCTTTCTAAAGGCTTTAAGGATATCACTATTGACGATATCTATATCGGTAACGGTGTAAGTGAGCTTGTAAGTATGTGCTTAACAGCTCTTTTAAACGATGGCGATGAGGTCTTAATTCCTGCTCCCAGCTATTCGCTTTGGACCAACTCAACATATATTGCAGGCGGTAAACCTGTTTTCTACACCTGCGATGAAAGCTCAAATTGGTATCCTGATATCGATGATATGAGAAAGAAAATCACAAGCAAAACAAGAGCTGTGGTTATCATAAATCCCAATAACCCCACCGGTGCTGTTTACCCCAAGGAAGTTTTAGAAAAGATTATTGCTCTCGCAAGAGAAAATAACCTTATCATTTTCTCCGACGAAATTTATGACAGACTTCTTATGGACGGTGTTGAACACATTTCAACTGCATCACTTGCACCCGATATGCTCGTAATTACTATGAATGGACTTTCCAAGTCACACTGCATCTGTGGATTTAGATGTGGTTGGATGGTAATCAGCGGCTCAAAGGGCAAGGCAGACGACTATGTAGAGGGTATATTCCAGCTTGCAGCTATGCGTCTTTGCAGTAATGCTCTTACACAGCTTGTTATTCCCGCCGCTCTTGACGACTTTGAGAGCACACGCGCTATGATGATTCCCGGCGGACGTCTTTATGAGCAGAGAGAAGCAACTATGAGAGAGCTTGCAAAAATCGAGGGGATCTCCTGCGTTAAAAACTCTGCAGCTTTCTATGTATTCCCCAAGCTTGATATTAAGAAGTTTAACATTACAAACGATAAAAAGTTTGCTTTCGACCTTTTACACGAAAAACAAATCTTTATCGTTCCCGGCAGCGGTTTTGACTGGCAAACCCCTGACCATTTCAGAATCGTTATGCTACCCGAGCCCGAGCAAATGGCAAAGGCAGTTAGGGATATTGGCGATTTCTTAAAGGATTACAGACAGTAATTTAAAAACTAAGCCCGAGCCTTAAAGGCTCGGGCATTTTTTTTGTCTAAATATGTTGACAATTTTTTAAAAGAGTATATAATAATATATGAACAGATGTTCATACGTTTATTTAAGGGGTGTAAAAATGGCAGAGAAAATTGAATGCTGTGAGTACATGCACGCGCACGAAGAAATAGTTAACAGAGTTAAGGATAAAATGCCTAAAGAGGAAAGCCTTTACGATTTGGCAGAGCTTTTTAAAACCTTTGGGGACAGTACACGAATAAAAATTCTTTATGTCCTTTTTGAATCTGAAATGTGTGTTTGCGATATTTCAAGACTTCTTAATATGACACAGTCGGCAATTTCACATCAGCTTAAGATTTTAAAGCAAAATAGACTTGTAAAATACAGAAAAGAGGGTAAAACGGTGTTTTACTCACTTGATGACACCCACGTAAGAGATATTATTGAAAAGGGAATGGAACATATTTCAGAATAAGGAGAGGGTACTTATGAAAAGACAATATCGTTTTAGCGGCATTGACTGTGCAAACTGTGCAAGAAAAATTGAGGATTTAATTAATAAAATTGAGGGAATTGACAGTGCAAGTGTCAATTTCTTAATGCAGAAAATAACTATTGAGGCAGAAGATATTACACCTGAAATTAAGAACGAAATTTTAAAAGCTGCTCGCAAAATTGAAAGGGACGCTCAAATAGCGTTTTAAGGCATTATAATGAACAAAAAACAAAAAATCGAGCTTTATAAAATTATAGCTTCGGCAGTCTTTTTTGCCCTTGGAGTGATTTTATCTGTTTTGCTCAAAAAGGTAGAAATTATAAAGGCTGTAATGTTTTTTATCTCTTATATAATAGTAGGATATAAAATAATTTTTAAAGCGGTCTCAAACATCTTTAAAGGGAACTTGTTTGACGAAAACTTTTTAATGACAGTAGCCTCAATAGGTGCCTTTGTTTTGGGAGAATATGCAGAGGGCGCAGGAGTTATGCTGTTCTTTAGCATAGGTGAGCTTTTTCAAAGCTGTGCAGTTGAGACGTCGCGTAAAAGCATAGCCGAGCTGATGGATATACGTCCCGACACCGTTAATATTATTAGTGACGGAGAAATTATTGAAAAAGACGCACAGGATATATTAATCGGTGAGGAAATAATTATAAAGCCGGGTGAGAGGGCTGCGCTTGATGGCGTGGTTTTAGAGGGGCAAAGCCTCATTGATTTGTCAGCATTGACGGGTGAGAGTATACCTGTAGAAAAAAATGTAGGCGATGAAATATTAAGTGGCTCTATAAATCTAAATGGTCTTTTAAAGGTAAGGGTTACCCGCGAGTATTTTGACACCACCGTTTCAAAGATTTTGGAGCTTGTCGAAAATTCGGCACAAAATAAATCGAAATCCGAAAACTTTATCACCAAATTCTCGAGAGTTTACACTCCCATAGTTGTTGTTTTAGCACTTGCCTTGGCGTTTTTGCCGCCGCTCATCTTTTCACAGCCTTTGAGCCTTTGGGTTTATCGTGCGCTAACATTTTTGGTTATTTCCTGCCCCTGCGCTCTTGTAATTTCTGTGCCGCTTTCATTTTTTGGGGCGGTAGGAAGAGCCTCGAAATTAGGTATTTTAGTAAAGGGCGGAAGCTTTATAGAGACACTTTCAAAAGCCGATACAATGGTGTTTGATAAAACAGGAACGCTCACAAGCGGAAAATTCAGCGTAACCGAAGTTATCCCCCAAAATATTTCTAAAGATGAGCTTTTATATTTAGCCTCTCAGGTTGAAAGCGCAAGCAAACATCCTATTTCAAAGTCCATCTTGAATGCTGTAAATAAAAAGGTTGATACATCTAAAGTGACCGATATTAAGGAAATTGCAGGTAAGGGAATTATGGCAAATGTGTCGGGGAAAGATGTATATGTCGGAAACTATTCTTTAGTCTGCGATTTGGGACTTGATGTAGCTCAAAATAATAGCGGAAAAACGGCAGTTTATGTAGCTTCACAAAATGAGTATTATGGAGTAATTATTATTTCTGACGCAATAAAAGAAGAGGCTAAAGAGGCACTTTGCCGCATTAAAGCATTGGGAATAAAAAACACAGTAATGCTTACAGGCGATAAAAATGAAATTGCCGATGAGGTAAAAAATAAGCTTTCAATAGATAAGGTTTATTCACAGCTTTTGCCTCAGGATAAGATTTCAAAATTAAATGAGCTATTAAAAAGAAAAAAGAGAGGCTCTGTGGTTTTTGTGGGCGATGGAATTAACGATGCCCCTGCTTTAAGTCTTTGCGATGTAGGTATTGCGATGGGCGCTTTGGGCGCCGACAGCGCTATTGAAGCCGCTGATGTGGTTATAATGAACGATAACCTTTTAAAGATTTGTGACGCTTTAAAAATCTCAAAGAAAACGGTTAAAATAGCTCGCCAAAATATAATTTTTGCAATAGGTGTCAAGGCTTTAATTTTAGTTTTGGGGGCTATTGGCTTAGCTAATATGTGGCAGGCGGTTTTTGCCGATGTTGGTGTTGCCGTAATTGCCATTTTAAACTCTATGCGAACACTTTATAAAGGAGAAAAATAAAATGAAGGTTAGACTTAACGAGGATAAAGAGGTTGTAAAAATGATAAAAGAGGGGCTTAAAAAGAAAAATGGATACTGCCCTTGCAGACTTGAAATAAACGACGATAACAAGTGTATGTGTAAAGAGTTTCGCGACCAAATTGCCGACCCTGATTTTGAAGGCTTTTGTCATTGCTTACTCTATTATAAAGAAAAATAAAAAAGAGCCAAACGCCTCGCGTTTGGCTCTTTTAATTTATCTTCCGAATTTTTCGGGAACTGCGGGTGCTATTTCTGTTTCAGAAATACTTGATGAAGTAACAAGGGAGTCTTCATTGCTACTCGAAGTAGAGCTTAAACTATCACCCTGTACATTATCAAAATACGGCGCTAAAAGCTCAGATATCTTAAACCTGTGAATTCCACCCGAAATAACAAGGTTTTTATCGGCAAACTGATAGTCACTTGCATTGGCGGGCTTTAAATATAAATAATCACCAATAACCGAAAGGTCGGAAGCGGTGTACTCTGATACTTCCATTATAACCTTTGTTCTGTGTGAAAAGGCGTAAATTCCACCATCTCTACCATTAAAAAAGGTGTATCCACCATAGCTTGCCGAGCTCCACACATTAAGATTTTCGCCTAAATTAAAAACATCGGTTGTGTACATTTGAACCATATAGGTTGAATCCATTGTTGAATAAATAAGATTATCGTTAACAATGGTAAATCCTAAAAGGTCGTGCGAGGAAACCTCGTGTAAAAGCTGTTTGTTATTTCCATCAAGGTTGCAGGAAAAAATATAGCTTCCCAAATTATAAAATATTTTATTTCTTAAAATAAAATATTCGTTAACACCCCTTGCGATTTCGCTTATAACATCATTTTTTTGCATATAAAGTGTATAGCGATTATATCTGTCGGGGTTTGAAAGGAAATAAACTATTCCGTTATGAACGGTGAGAGAGTAGATGTTATTTTTTTCAAATTTGCTGTCTGTTATAATATTTGCAACAGTTTTTTCCTTCAAATTGAATGTTATATAGCGTGAGTCGAGTGTGTTTTCTCTATAACCTACACATAAAATAGAAGGCTCTATAACCGAAACAGAGGTGAAAGTGTAATTTCTGTTGGTGTAAATTTTAGAAATACCATTTTGCTCTATAAGCTGCTTGTAAATTCCGTCAACCTCGCCGCAATAGTAAACAGAGTCTTGGTCTTCTGATATAAAAGATGTGCGAACAATTTTATTATCAGAAAGATTACTGCCCCAGCCGCTTTCATCATAGGGATATTCAATTTCCTCTTCGGTTGAGGGAAGTGATGAGGTGAGCGATGAATTATTGTCTATATCTCTTTTTTTACAGGAACAAAAACTGCTAAGAATAATCATAAGTGCTGTAATAACAGCAACTATCTTTTGCATTTTAAAAATCTCCCTTAAATTTTACAGAGTTTCGGGTTCCTCATAGATTTCTGAAAAGGTTTCAACGGTTACACTTTTCATAACCTGGTCCTCATAAGGCTTGTCGTTGTAATCTCTTCCTGCAAGCACAATTTTATCAACGGTTTCAATGCCCTCAATAACCTTACCGAATGCAGCATATTGTCCGTCAAGGTGAGGAGCGTCATTACACATAATGAAAAACTGTGAGCCTGCGCTGTCGGGCGACATAGAGCGAGCCATTGAAATAACCCCTCTTGTGTGCTTTAAATCGTTTTTAAAGCCATTTGCGTTAAATTCGCCTTTTATTGCATATCCGGGACCGCCGTAGCCTACTCCCTCGGGGTCGCCACCTTGAATCATAAATCCGGGGATGACTCTGTGGAATATAATCCCGTCGTAAAACTTTTTGTTTATAAGTGAAATAAAGTTATTAACTGTGTTTTTGGCAATTTGAGGATAAAGCTCAATCTTAATAGGCGCAAGAGCCTTATTTGCCATAGTAATTGTAACAATAGGATTTTGCATAATATAAACCTTCCAATCTTAATTAAAAAATCCATAAAGATTCTATCATATTTCTTATTATTTTGCAACCTTTTTGCACATTTTAGCCATACTTGGGGAATAAAATTGAATATAAAATTGGTTTAAAGGTGAAATATGAATAAGGTTATTGTATTAGTTTTAGCATTTTCTGTGATATATGCTGTCTTTTCAGGCAATATTGTTGAGGTTTCAAATGCGGCTGTTAACACAGCCGCCGAGGCTATAGAGCTTACTATTTTTCTTTCGGGCGGACTTATGTTTTGGAGCGGCGTTATGAATTTAATGAAAAAGGGTGGTATAACCAAAATAATATCAAAGCTTATTTCTCCGCTATTAAGGCTTATTTTTAAAGGCTTAGATAGCTCCTCAAATGCAATGAGGGCTATCTGTATGAATATTTCGGCAAACTTTTTGGGACTTGGAAACGCCGCTACCCCTTTTGGCATTGAGGCAATGAGAGAACTTAAAAAGCTAAACAACAAAAAAGATGCAGAGGATTATATGGTCTATTTTATAGTGCTAAATAGTGCGAGTATTCAGATAATTCCAACAACGCTTATTTTGCTCCGTTCACGCTATAATAGCGCTAACCCTATAGAAATCCTACCTCCTTCGGTTTTAACCTCATTAATATCTCTCTTTGTAGGGATCTTTTTTGCTGTTTTAATTTCAAGGTTTAGGAGAAAGAAATGAATTTTACATATATATTAATACCGCTTGTTATACTACTCGCATTTTTGTCTGCAAGCTTTAAAAAAGCAGACGTATTAAAGGAATTTACAGAGGGTGCAGGAGTTGGACTTAAAACAGCTCTCAACATAGCTCCGACTCTTATTATATTAATGACTGCAGTTTCGATGTTAAAGGCATCGGGGGCGCTTTCGCTTATAACAGAATTAGTTTCTCCACTTGCAAAGCTTTTAAATATTCCGAGAGAGCTTATTCCCTTTAATATATTGAAGCTTTTTTCGGGCAGTGGCTCTGTGGCTCTTTTAGAAGATATATTTAAAACCTATGGGGCTGATAGCTTTATAGGAAGGGTTGCAAGCGTAACTGCCGCCTCAACTGAAACGGTGTTTTATACAATTTCGCTCTATTACGGCGCTGTAAACATAACAAAAACTCGCCACAGTGTGCTGTGTGCGCTAATTGCAAGCATTATAGGATTCATTGTAAGCCCCATTTTAGTATCACTTTTCTTTTAAAACTAACAAACTGCACAAACAAAGATAAAAAAATAATCTAAAGTTAGGTTATTTTACCTATTTACTTTATTAAACTAAAGTGCTAAACTATTATCAAGCTAAAACGCAAATAAAAAGGAGATAATAAAAATGAAAAAGATTTTTGCAATTTTAATGGCAGCTGCAATGATGCTCACATGCTTTGTAGGCTGTAAAGGTAAAGAATTTGAAAAGGATTCTGAGTATATTGCCGATAAGGGCACACTCATTGTAGGTATCACAGATTTTGCACCTATGGATTATAAGGATGAAGATGGAAACTGGATTGGCTTTGACGCTGAAATGGCAACAAAGTTTGCAAAGTCGCTCGGAGTTGAAGTTGAGTTCTTAGTGCTCGCTGACTGGGGCAAAAAGATTATGGAGCTCAACGATAAGCAGGTTGACTGCGTATGGAACGGTATGACATTAAATGAAGAAGTATTAAACGGAATGGAAACTTCAAAGCCTTACTGCAAGAATAAGCAGGTTGTTGTACTTAAAAAAGATATTGCCGATAAATACACAACTAAGGAAAGCCTCAAAACATTAAAGTTCGCCGTTGAAGAGGGCTCTGCAGGTGAAGACCAGGCAGTAGCAAATGATTGGGATTATGTAGCACTCGCAGCACAGAGCGATGCTCTTAAAGAGGTTGCTGCAGGCACATCTCAAGCAAGCGTAATTGACTTACTTATGGCTGATGCTATGATAGGCGAGGGAACAGATTATCCTACACTTACAAAATCAGTTGCTCTCACAGAGGAAGACTATGGCGTAGGATTCCGCAAGGGCTCTGACTTAGCAGAAAAGCTTAATGATTTCTTTAAAAAGTGCTATGATGACGGTTCATTAATGGAGCTTGCTGAAAAATACAACATTAAGGATACTATGATTGCTTGGTAAATATCAGACTTCGATATTTTGGTAGATAACGCATAAAGAAGGCAGAGAGGAAAATTTTCCCCTCTGCCTTTGCGTGAGTTAAAGAAGAGGTTAATTTATGTTTGAAACAGTTTTTAAAGCATTAATGGAAGGCTTTGGCGAGTCTTTAAAAATTTTTGCGCTTACACTTATCGGTGCTCTTCCTTTGGGACTTATCATTGCTTTTGGCTCAATGAGTAAGTTCTCGCCGCTTAAGTATTTTACCCGCGCAATCGTTTGGATTATAAGAGGAACGCCTTTGATGCTTCAGTTAATTATAATATTCTATGGCCCGGGACTTATCCTTGGCACAAATATTTGGGGAATAGGCTCAAAGGGTAGATTTATTGCGGTTATAGTTGCCTTTGTGCTTAACTACGGATGCTATTTTTCCGAAATATACCGTGGCGGAATTGAAGGTATAAGCCAAGGTCAGTATGAGGCAGGTCAGGTTTTGGGAATGAATAAAGGACAAATCTTTTTCAGAATTGTTCTTCCGCAGGTTTTTAAAAGAATTATTCCCCCGATGTCTAATGAAATCATCACTCTTGTAAAGGACACATCACTTGCCCGCGTAATCGGCGTTTACGAATTAATTCACTTTGGTGAGGCGTTTATAAAGTCAAACGGTCTTATCTGGCCCTTGTTCTTTACAGGTGTATTTTATTTGGTATTCAGTGGTATACTTACACTTCTTTTTGGTTACATAGAAAAGAAGCTTAATTATTATAGGGTGTAAAGGAGGGGTAAAATGGCAGTATTAGAAATAAAGGACCTTAAAAAAAGCTTTGGTAAAAACGAAGTTTTAAAAGGTATATCATTTTGCGTTCAAAAGGGACAAACTGTTGCCATTATAGGCTCCTCGGGAAGCGGAAAGTCAACGCTTCTTCGCTGTGCCACAAATTTAGAAAAGGCTGACTCTGGAAGTATAGCTTATAACGGAGAATATCTTGTCTTAGATATAGACGGACAGCAGAAATATGCTCAAAAGGAAGAGCTTTCTAAAATCCGCTCTAATTTTGGGCTTGTTTTCCAAAACTTCAATCTTTTCCCGCATCTTTCGGTTATGCAAAATATAATTGAAGCACCCGTTAATGTAAAAAAGATGTCTAAAGCAGAGGCAGAAAAGAAAGCTCGCGAGCTTTTGTCGCAAATGGGCCTTTCTGATAAAGAAAATGCTTATCCCTGCGAGCTTTCAGGCGGTCAGCAGCAGCGCGTTGCAATAGCAAGAGCACTTGCTCTTGACCCCGAGGTGCTATTCTTTGATGAACCTACCTCGGCACTCGACCCAGAGCTTACCGGTGAGGTTTTGGCAGTTATCAGAAAGCTTGCCGATAAAAATATGACAATGGTTATTGTAACTCACGAAATGGCTTTTGCAAGAGATGTAGCCTCTCATGTTATATTTATGGATAAAGGCGTTATTGCCGAAGAGGGCGAGCCTAAAGAGGTTTTCTATAATCCCAAATCACAGCGTTTGCAAGACTTTTTACACAGCGCAAGTCTCTAAAACCTAAAGTCCGCCTGATTAGGCGGACTTATTATATAGGAGTATTTTAAGATGATTTATCAAAGAAAGTATATAAGCCGAGTTGCCGATGGCGGCAAAAAAAGTGAGCTTACCTTTAGAAGTCTACTTGAAATTTTAGAGGATATATGCCATTTTCACTGTGAGGAGCTTGGCGATGATAAGGATAGGGCAAACGGCATTGGTTGGATTTTAGCAGAATGGAATGTTAAAATTATCAAACCTGTACCTGTTTCAGATGAAATTTTGGTTCGTACCTTTGTTGTGGGTAAAGCTCCTGCAAGCGTCGTAACAAGGCAGTTTGATATAAAGGATAAAAACGGAGAGCTTCTTATTTGCGCCACCGCCCGCTTTGCCTTAATGGATACTAAAACTAATAAGCTTACACGCATAACAGAGGAAATTTTTAATATCTATAAGCCTGAAACAAATAAGCTTTATGAATTTTTAGCTCCGCCGATAAAAAAGGATTTAGAGTATAATGAGCTTTATAAGCTTACAGTTCGTGAAAGCGATATAGATTTTAATAATCACGTCCACAATACGATTTATATGGACTTTTTCGAGAGCGCTTTAAAAAATGAAAAGATAAGCTCCTTTAGAATTCTCTATAAATCTCCTGTGTATCTAAATGAGCAAATTTCTATCCAAGAAAATGAAGAACAAAATGTGCTTAGAATAGTAAACGAAAGCGGCACAGCCTGCACTATTTTGCAGTATAATTATTAAATAAAAATCCCCAAGGCGTAGAGCCTTGGGGATTAATTTTTTAATATGCAGGATAGGGAGTTGAGTCTAAAACTCTGCCGATAACCTTAAGGGTGTCAAACTCACCAATGGGAATATCTTTATATTTTTCGTTTAGCGAACGCAGATAAAATTTATTTCCGTAGTTAACAAGCTTTTTGCAAAGGGCATTTCCGTTTAGAATAAAGACGCCGATTTGGTTTTCCTCAAGTGACTCTTGCTCCTTAACCCAAACAACATCACCATCACAAATTTTGGGCATCATACTGTCACCGTTTATTGTAATTCCAAAATCAACCTCACTCGAAAGCTGTGAGGGCCTTTGAACCTCATCGTAATCAGAGTCGTCAATATAATCACCGATACCGGCAGAAGCTGCAGCAGTGTAAACCCTAATAGTTTCAAGGGTGGCCTCGACAGGAAAGACAAGCTCTTTTGTATTTTGCGGTTTTTCGTAAACTTCACTATTTTGATTAGAAGCATTTTTAAGCTGATGTTCAGCAACTAATCTTACAAGCTCGCGTGAGCTATCATTTAAAGAAAGGTATTTGCTGAAAAAATCATAGTCTTCCTTTTTTGCACCTTCGCCGAAATTAAAAAGCGCTGCCATATCAAGCTCTAAAATAGAACAAACCTTTAAAAGAGTTTCGGCAGATGTGCCACCAAGTCCTTTTTTAAACATACTGCTTAAAGTAGAGTTGGGGATATTTGCAGCAATAGAAAAGCTACGAAGGCTTTTGTATTTTTCTTTTATAATGGAAAGAAGCAGCTGTTCGCGAGTCATTTTTTCACATTCCTTTCTTTGTCTAAACCTATTATACTACATATAAAACTGTTTGTAAAGTGCTTTTTGCGAAATTTCGTAAAAAATTTTCAAAAAAGTGTTGACAAATCGTAAATTAAGGTGTATTATAATGACAGATAAACGAAATACCGTAAATTTATATATAGCACGGAGGACAAAAAATGGACGTTTTATTATCAGCAGTTTTGTTTTTACCTACACTTTGTTTAAGCTTTTATGTAGTTGAGCGTATCTTAAACAGATTTGTTCAAAAGGCAAAAAGAGAGGAAAAATTAAGAATTATTAGAAATCGCCGCTTAGAGCTTTACTACGAAATGAAAAAGTGCGCCTAATTTATAAGGCGCACGAGGGCGAGCTTTCTTTCTCGCTTAATATAAATTTAATTTCGGGGAAAGCTTTTTGTAAAACACTAATAAGCTTTTTCATCATCGGTTTTTCCATCTCATAATGGGTGGGGCAGAAAAGGGCAGTGTTTGTGTTGTTTGCAAAAATAAATGACGAATGCTTGCAGTCCGAGGTTATAAAGGCGTCAATATTAAGCTCTGCTATTTTTTCTAAATAACTGCTCCCGCCGCCACAGCAAAAGGCAAGCGTTTTAATATCTTTAGTTGTCTTTGAGCAGATTAAATGCTCACAGTCATATACTCGCTTTAAAGCATCTTTGACCTCATTAAAGGGTATTTGGGTTTTAAATTCCCCAATTTTCCCAAAGCCCTTTGAGGTAGGGGTGCTTTTTGTTATGTCGAGTATTTCCTTTTCTATAAATCCAAGCTTTTCTTTAAGCTCGTTTGATAAAATATTGTCTGCAGAATATTCACTTATGTCAAGATTAGTGTGACAGGATATAATGCCGATACCATTTTTTAGTGCAGTTTCAGCCGCACCACACGGATTTAAAAAGCTGAGTGGCGAAAAGATAACAGGGTGATGTGAAATAATAAGCTCGGCATTTTTCTCTTTTGCTTCGTTAATACTATCAAGAGTAGCATCAAGGCATATTAAAACTTTTTTAATCTCGCGCTTTGTTAAAACAAGCGCACCACTATTGTCCCATTCCTCTTGAGTATTAAATGGAGCGATACTGTCTAAAAAATTATAAAAATCCCTTATGTTAGCCATTTTTATCCTCCAAAAGTCTTTTGTCAATTTCATTTATAAATTCCAAAAGACTGTTTAATTTATTTTCTTTTCCATCAAAATCCATTGAGTTTTGTTTGATTTGGTTATAAGAGTAAAGATATTTTTCTTTTTTGTAATTTAAAAAATCATTGTATGTATTTGTAATGCCGCCAAGCTCATAAAGCACTTCGGACTTTGTGTTAGCAGTATCAAAATAGTGCCGTTGCTCTTGCAAATATCTTGCTGTTAAAACAACATAGTGATGTCCTTGCTCAAATAAAACCTGCTCCGATAAAATACTAAAGCCGTTTTGTATAAGATATTTTCTAAGCACTTCACACCTTGTCATAGGCTGAAGAATTAAAAGCGGCGATTTTTCTTTAGCGTAATCACTAAAAGAAAGTATTTCACAAATTGTTTCGGCACCCATTCCGGCAATTATTATGTTTGTCGGCTCATATTTTAGAACATTTTTAAGGCCGTCCGATTTTACAACGGTGATTTTGTCTTCGCAACAGTAAGCCTTGATGTTTTTTTCGGCATTTAAAAGGGGACCATCGATAATATCAGAAGCAATAACCTTATCTGTGATGCCTTTTTTTACAAGCCAAATGGGAAGCAGAGCATGGTCTGTTCCAATGTCGCAAACAACCGAATTTTTTTCAACAAGCTCTGCTATCACAGAAAGTCTTTTTGTAAGGGTAAATAAAGGTCGCATAAAATCTCCTTATGATTAAAGCCCGCATTAAGCGGGCTTTATTAAATGCATTATTCTGCTTTTGCGTCGTTAAGCTTTTTAACAATGTCGTCACAGTCAATTCCGTGAACAGCGCAAGCCTCTTTAACGCTTTCGCTTCTTGCTGAAGGGCAACCGAGGCAGTGCATGCCCATTGCGAAAAATACAGGTGCAGTTTCAGGATGTGCATCTAAAACATCACCAATGATGCTGTCTTTTGTAATTTCCATGCTCATTTTTATTTCTCCTTTAAATTTTAGCTTATGAAATTATTATATCTCAAAAAAATCTAAAAATCAATACCGCCTATTGTTCTAAATAAAAAAATATGGTACAATTAATGTAAATTATAAGTTTAAGGAAGATAGTATGCAGTCGCTCACACAAAATTTTATAAATATACGAAAAAAAATATTGGAAAATCGTTTTAAAAACTTAAATAATATGCAAAAAAAGGCTGTTTTTAATGTAAACGGTCCCGTTTTAATATTAGCAGGCGCAGGTAGTGGTAAAACAACTGTGCTTATAAACCGTATAGTCAATATGATTAAATACGGAAATGCATATTATTCAAATGAAATAAAAACCCTTGTAGATGAGTCGGATTTTCCTCTTTTAGAGAGGGCGGCAGAGGACTATTTTTCGCTTTCAGATGAACAAAAAGAAAATGTCGATATGTTAATTGCTGATGAGCCTGTAAAGCCCTATAATATCCTTGCCATAACCTTTACAAACAAGGCGGCAAATGAAATAAAAGAGCGATTAACTGTGGCTCTCGGTGAAAAGGGAAATGATGTAAATTCAGGCACATTTCACTCAATTTGCGTAAGAATATTAAGACGTGATATTGAAAAAATCGGCTACCAAAAAAACTTTACGATTTATGACACCGACGATAGTAAACGTGTTGTAAAGGATGTATTAAAGGAATTAAATCTTGACGAAAAAATGTTCCCTGTTAAGACTATGCTTAATGAAATAAGCCGCGCTAAAGATAAGCTTTTAACTCCCGAAAAGTTTATAGCTGAGGGTATTGGGGATTATTATAAAGAGGCGGTAAGCCGTATATACACCGCCTATCAGGGCAAGCTTAAAAATGCAAATGCCCTTGATTTTGACGATATTATAATGCTCACTGTTCGCCTTTTTGAAAAGAGTGAGGAAAGTCTAAATTATTTTAGAAATCGTTATAAATACATAATGGTCGACGAGTATCAGGATACTAATAAATCGCAGTATAGGCTTGTAAGCTTGCTTTCGGGCGGACATAAAAATCTTTGTGTTGTCGGCGATGACGACCAAAGTATTTATCGTTTTCGCGGAGCTACCATTGAAAATATTTTAAATTTTGAATTTCAGTTTGAAAATTCTGTGGTAATCAGACTCGAGCAAAATTACAGAAGCACACAAAACATTCTTGATGCCGCAAACTCTATTATTAAAAATAATGGCGAGAGAAAACAGAAAAGTCTTTGGACCGACGCAGGAAGCGGTGATAAGGTTACTCAGCTTAGATGCGATGATGACACTGCCGAGGCTAAATATGTGGCAGAAAAAATATTGGACGGTATTCAAAACGGCGGAAAATACAGCGATAATGCTGTGCTTTACCGAACAAATTCCCAGTCTAACAATTTTGAGCGAACCTTTGTAAAATCGGGTATTCCTTATAGAATTATCGGCGGTCACCGCTTTGCAGACAGAGCCGAGGTAAAGGATATAATAGCTTACCTTTGTGTTATAGATAATCCTAATGACGAAGTAAGACTAAAACGTATTATAAATCAGCCAAAGCGTGCGATAGGCGATAGTAGCGTTGCGGCAGCTTTGGAAATTTCAAAAACTTTGGGTCAAAGCCTTTTTGATACTATAGTTAATGCAAATGAATATATTCCTCTTAAAAGAGCGGCAGGAGCAATGACAGAGTTTGCTTCTCTTATAAACGGTCTTCGAGCATTTAGTATAAATACAAGCGACTTAGGTGAGCTTTGTCGCGAGGTTATTGATAAAACAGGATATATGAAATACCTTGAAAGTCTTGGCGAAGAAGGTCTTTCACGTATTGATAATATCGTAGAGCTTGTAAATGCAATGGCAAAATTCAGTGAAGAAAATGAAGATGCAACTCTTTCTGATTACTTAGAGGAATTTTCACTTATAAGTGATATAGATAACTACGATGCCGATGCCGACACTGTCGTTTTAATGACAATTCACTCAGCAAAGGGACTTGAGTTTAATAATGTATTTTTAGTAGGTATGGACGAGGGAATTTTCCCAAGTGCTATGAGTGCAGGAATAACAAGTGAAATTGAGGAAGAAAGACGCCTTGCCTATGTTGGCGTTACAAGAGCAAGAAAAAAGCTTTACCTTACAAGCTGTCAAACACGTATGGTTTACGGCAAAACTCAAAGAAATCCCATTTCGCGCTTTGCAAAGGAAATCCCCGATGATTATAAAGAGATAATTAACAATGTTACAGTTGATAATTCGTCCTGGCTTGATAGCTCTGAACCTTTTGGCAGCTATAAAAGCTATGATAGCGGCTACTTAGGAAGCTTTTCGAGTTCTTTTTCACAAAAGAGCACGCCGTCATTTAGCGGCGGCGCATCATTTGGAATAAGCTCTCAAAAACCAAAATCAAAAGAAACGGTAAGCTCCCTTGATTATAAGGTGGGTGACTGCGTAAATCACAGAGTTTTTGGAAATGGACTTGTAATTTCAATGACAGCAATG
>JAFSGZ010000029.1 GCA_017440545.1 Oscillospiraceae bacterium | reverse complement strand
ATTGTTGCTCCTTTATCAGATAACTCATATTCAAATTCCGAAATAGGATTTGGAATGGGCTCACTGTTCTTTGGTGCACAACTGCAGATAAAGCATAAAATCAAAATAACAGATAGACTTAAAGAAATTATTTTCTTCATAAACTCAGGCTCCTTTTTCTTTTTGCTAACTATATTATATCATTTTGTGGTAAAATGTCTATATAAAATAGAGAACAAAGCTTTAGCTATGATGCCCAAAACAATAGCACTCTGGCATCAAATGTAAAACCTACTTGAAAATAAAAAACTCTCTGCTAAATTTTAGCAGAGAGTTTTTCTATTGTATGAGGTTAGCTTGTTATTTTAAGTTTCGGTTTGTATTTGAGTTTATTTTTACGGATTTACAAAACTAAAATACTGTGCTACAATAAAGTTAAGCAAATACCTAAAAAAATTTTTAGGAGATGTACAAAATGAAAAAGATATTAGCATTTATTCTCGCATCATTTCTTTTAGTTTCACTTTGCGCCTGCGGCGACAAGGGTGATGACACTTCATCCGAAACCTTAATTTCGGTTGGAAAAACCGAGCAGGTTGAGGTTAAGGCGGCAGAAAATGTTTTCCCCGAAAACACAGTGGTTGAAATTAAAACCATAAAAGAGGGTGACGATTTTAAGAAGGTTGACACCGCACTTAAAGAAGTGGCCACAAAGTTTGAGGTATACGACATCACAGCCAAGAGCGAAAACGTTGCCGTTCAGCCCAACGGAACTGTAAAGGCAACCTTTGATGTTCCCGAGAACTTTGATATTGACAAGGCTGCAGTTGTTTATGTATCCGACGACGGCAAGGTGGAATCTCTCCCCTGCACTATAGATAAAGACCAAAAGACAGTTACCGCACAGCTTTCTCACTTCAGCTTTTATGCCGTTATCGAGAAAATTGAGGCAGACGTGCAGAGCACAGTAAAAGAGGAAAGTTCGTCAAACGCTGTATCTGAAACTGAAAAACCCACAGAGTCGAGCAAGCCCGCACAAAACGATAAAATCGAGTCTAACAAAGCTCCTGTTGTTACCTTGCCTGTAGTGTCGAGTGAGCCTGCTCACACCCACACTTTTTCTGAGGCAACCTGCACAACTGCCAAGAAGTGCGCCTGCGGCGTTACCGAGGGCAAGGCACTTGGACACAGTTATATTGACGATAAGTGCCAGAGATGCGGCGCTATTGACTCTACCTATAAGGCACTTTTAAGCGGTCATTGGACAGTTGAGGCTGTGTCAGATAACACCTTATATGATTACTCATTCGTTTTCTCAGGTCAAGAACCTTTTTGTTCTATTGGTGTCGGAGATAACATAAAAACTCTCCCCGAGGAATTTCAAAACGAAATTCTTAACAATCCCGCAGATTATGCAGATTCAATCCACAAATTCGGAAATGAAACCTATTATGTAGGTCAAGGCGGCGGAGATGGTATTACATTTGAAGTTGATAAAAACATAGTTAAAATTACAATTGGTTCAAGCGCTACCATCACAATAGAAAGAACCGCCGGAGATAAATATACAGTAATCTCATCAAGCGGAGATACCGCTTTAAAACCCGGAGCAGTTTTAACCTGGGAAAAGGCAGAAATTGCCGAAGATTAAAATACAAAATTAAAAAGGCGAGAGCACTGCTCTCGCCTTTTTCGTTTGCAAAAGGGCTTTGTATATGTTAAACTAATGATAGTAAATTCAAAGGGGAAACAAAATGGCGCAGATTATTAAGATTACCGACATAAATGCACCCGAGCTTAAAGCTTACAGCTCGCTTACCGAGGCTCAACTTAGACGCGATGAGGGCATTTTTATAGCGGAAAGTGTAAAGGTTATAGATGTGGCGCTCTCTTGCGGACTTGAGCCCATAAGCTTTCTTATGGAGGAGAGGCAGATAGAGGGTATTGGTAAAGCGCTCATTGAGCGTGCACCGCTCACCCCTGTTTACACCGCACCGAGAGAGGTGCTTTCCTCTCTTACAGGCTTTGAGCTTACCCGCGGGCTTCTCTGTGCTATGCACCGCCCCAAAGAAAAATCGCTTGACGAGGTTTTGACAAACGCTTCGCGCATCGCTGTTTTAGAAAGACTTAGCGACAGCGCAAACGTTGGCGCGATTTTCAGAAGTGCCGCCGCGCTTAATATAGATGCAGTTTTGCTTTTTCACAACTGTGCAGAACCGTTAAACCGTCGTACTGTACGGGTTAGTATGGCAAGCGTGTTTTTGGTGCCTTGGGCGTTTTTTGATAAGCAAAGCTTTAATGAGCCTGAAAGCGCCGTAGAATATTTAAAACAGAAGGGCTTTACAACTGCCGCGCTTGCGCTAAGGGATAACAGCATAAACGTTACCGACACTGCCCTAAAGAGTGCCGACAAGCTCGCCTTATTTTTAGGCGCTGAGGGCGAGGGGTTAAGCGGTCAAACCATTGATGCCTGCGACTTTACAGTAAAAATCCCTATGCACCACAATGTAGATTCGCTGAACGTTGCAAATGCCGCCACAATAGCCTTTTGGGAGCTTTGCAAAAAATAGAGTAAAATTGGTGCTTTGCACCTTTAAGAATTATACATAAGTTAAGTCAATTATTCTTCTTTTAATCGCTGGGTGCCGGTGGGGTCTATGTAATAGTTTTGCTTATAGATAAGCTTGTCGGCTGTTACAAAGCTGTAGCCCTGCTCGGTTAAGATTTTGAGAATCTCATTGACGGCGGCGGGTGTGTTTTCTAAATCGTTATGAAAGAGCAGAATGCTGCCGTTTTTTGCGTTTTGGGTAACAGCTTTTACCATCTCGTCAACACTCTTTTTTTGCCAATCGCGGCTGTCTATGTTCCATTGAATAGCATACATATTAAGGCTTTCGACCTCTGTTAAGAGGGTGTTATTGTATTCGCCATAAGGGCCTCTGTAAAGGCTGGGAGCTATTTTAGTTACTGCCTTTATCTTGTCGTTGCAGGCGATTATATCGGCTCTAAGCTGCTCGGCAGTCATTTTGTCAATGTGGTTATGCTTATCCGAGTGGTTTTGGCAGGAATGTCCTGCGGCGCTTATTTTTAAAACGTCGTCGGGATACCTTGAAACCCACTCGCCCGTAAAGAAAAAGGTCGCTTTAGCATTGTGTTTTGCAAGGATTTTTAAAATTTCATCTGTATCACTATTGCCCCACGCCGCATCAAAGGTGAGGGCAATTTGTTTTTTGTTGGTCTCAACGCTGTAAATTGGGATTTTTCTCTCATTTACGGCGGTGGTTACTGCCTTAAATGTGTGCGGCACAAGCGTGATAAGCAGTATAGTAGTTAAAAGAGCTATTGCGATAACTACCGCTGCTCTTTTTGTAACAACAAACATTTTCATAAAAACACCCCTTTATACTCAAAATATATGCCGAGAAAAGATAATTATAATCTTTTGGTAAAAAAGGGGCTTTTTGTAACGGCAAAAGATAAAAATAAAAGCTGTGTGAAATTTTCACACAGCTTTTTTACGAGCATTCATAAACTTAAGAAATTTATTATTTAGATGCATTTATCTCTTTTATTTTTTGTATGTAGCTGTTTGCGATTTCCAAAAAAGCAGTTTTGCTCATATTTTCTTTTACATACTGCATACGGTAGAACGCGTCGTCATAATTTTGAAGTGTAAATGACGAAAGTCCGTTTAAAAAGTAGCTGTAACAAACAGAAACGGGAATGTTTTTATTAACAGGGGGTATTTTGCCTAATTCTAAAAGTGCGGCGGTGTCGCCCTTTGAAACAGCGAGAAGAAGCTTTAATACTTTAAGTTCGGCATTTAAGGTTTTAAGCTTTTTGCCCTTTATTTTTTTATTTTCATTAAGGGCTTTTTCAAACTCAAATGTGGCAGCCTCTAAATTACTAAAATTACCGAGGAAATATTCGCAGAATCCCATTAGGGCTAATAAAAGCAGGCGGCGATATTTGTCTTTTGTAGTATTCATGCCCTCAGATGCCCAGTATCTCGATGCTAAATAGTTTCCGTCGTGGAAAAAGCCGACTGCCGCATTATGAGAAAGAGTCATTTTAGAGTTAAGCGATGCTGTTAAGATTAAAAACTTCTTGCTGTCGCACTCAGTGTTCATTGAATTGGTAACAGGGATGTCTACAAGTATAATTCTAAGGAATACAAAAGCAAGCACCTCAATTAAAATAAGCACAATAAAAAGCGGGAAGTTGCCCTGCTGCTCAAACTGAATAAAGGGCGGGAAATATACACTTATATTAAGAGTAGCTAAAAATGTGAGGATTATCGCAGTTATATAAACTGAGAAAATAAGTGTGCGGCGGCGCTTGAGCTTTTTTATAAGTGGCGCATAAACCTGCGAGAGCTCTATATTTTGCATAAATACATCTCCTTTAAAAATTTCGCAATACTCCCCAAACTATTAAGGATACAAAAAAGAGACAAAGCGAAATGAAGAATAGAGTTTTATATATCTTTTTGTCTTTTTTATATAAAACTAAAAATAAAAGCGAAAGGTAGGCAAAAATGACGGGAAGTAAATAAAACCGCATTTAAAAACCCCTTTCGCTTAAAGTTTTATTTAGAATTTTGCAAAGCCAACCTTATGATAAACCTTTTCCAAGGTTCTCTTTGAAAAACGCTGTGCCATTTCGGCACCGTTTTTGCAAATTTCGGTTAAATAGGCTTTATCCGAGGAGAGCTTTATAAACTCCTCTCTTATAGGAGCAAGATTATCGGCAACACATTCGCCAACGGCAAGCTTAAAGTCGCCATAGCCTTTTCCTTCAAATTCTTTTTCGATTTCAGAGAAGGATTTGCCGCTTACTGCCGAATAAATTGACATTAGGTTATTAATGCCGTCTTTTCCCTCTTTGTAGCAAACGGTGGTGTCGCTGTCGGTTACAGCACGCTTAAACTTTCTTATAATGGTGTCCTTATCGTCAAGAAGTGTGATATAAGCGTTTTGGTTGTCATCGGACTTGCTCATTTTCTTGGTGGGGTCGGAAAGCGACATAATCTTTGCTGAAACCTTAGGAATATAAGGCTCGGGAACGGTGAAAACATTGCCGTAAATGTTATTAAAGCGCTCGGCTATGTTCCTTGCGAGCTCTAAATGCTGCTTTTGGTCAATACCAACGGGCACCATATCTGTTTTATAAAGAAGAATATCAGCCGCCATAAGCACAGGGTAGGTAAAAAGACCTGCGTTTATATTGTCTGCGTGCTTTGCCGACTTATCTTTAAACTGTGTCATTCTCGAAAGCTCACCAAACTGTGTATAGCAGGAAAGCACCCACGAAAGCTCGGCGTGTGCGGGGTTTTGGCTTTGAACAAATAAAATGCTTTTCTCGGGGTCAATGCCGCAGGCAAGAAGAAGGGCTACAGAGTCGAGTATTCTTTTTCTCAGCTCTGCACTGTCCTGTCTTACTGTGATAGCGTGAAGGTCAACCACCGAAAAGATGCAGTTATAATCGTCCTGAAGCTCGCGCCAGTTTTTAATAGCTCCGAGGTAGTTTCCGAGTGTGAAAACACCGGTGGGCTGAATGCCGCTGAATATTATTTTTTTTCTTTCATTTTGGCTCATTTTAAAAAATCCTCCGAACTATTTATGATATTTAGAACCGCTGTTTATTGAAAAGGCACGGTATATTTGCTCGAGCAGTAAAACTCTGAAAAGCTGATGTGGAAAGGTCATTTTTGAAAAAGAAAGCTTAAGAGAGCATTTTTCTTTTACTCTATCCGAAAGCCCGTGAGAGCTTCCTATAATAAAGTTTATTTTAGAAGCGCCGTTTAGAGCTATCTCTGGAATTTTTTCGGCAAGCTCATTTGACGAAAGCTGTTTTCCCTCAATACAAAGCGCCACCGAATAGTCCTTTCCCATTTCCTTTAAAACGGCATCTGCCTCTATATCGAGTGCTCTTAAAATTTCTGCATCGTTTGGATTTTCGGGCAAAAAAGCCTCATTAAGCTCCTTTAAAGAAAAGCTACAGTAGCGAGAAAGTCTTTTTGAATATTCGCTTATAGCTTCACTTAAATATTTTTCTTTAAGCTTTCCTATGCATATAACCTTTACAGCTATCATCTTAATCCCTCATATAAAGTATGCTAAAATTTTACCACAGATTATAAAATTTGTCTACCTTTTAAATTAAATGAATAATTATGCGTAAAATAGTGAATATTCACGAATAAAATTATATTTTGCAAAAAAACAAGGCCTGCATATCTGCAGACCTTGTTTAAAAGCGCAAATTAGTCTTTAAGGGGAACGCCGTTTGCATCTGTTTTGATAGAGCCGCAGAGAATCATAATTCCCTCAATAAAGCCCCAAAGACCTGCAGCACCGCAGGTTATAACGGTTAATACAATCTGAAGAACGCCGCGGCTGTTGTTGCCGAGGTAGAAATTATGTATTCCGATAGAGCCAAGAATTACACCGAGAATACCTGCAGCTATTCTGCTCTTCTGTTCTGCACCGTGTACTACATTATTTAAAGCAGCACCGCAGCTTGTGCAAAACTGCATTCCGATCGCTGTGGGCTGACCGCAGTTTTGGCAGAAATTAAAACCGTCACCCTTTTTAACACCGCACTTTACGCAGATAGCGGCAATATCGTCCATTTGATTTCCACAATTCTTACAATATATCATAAAATTAGCCTCCTACATTGATTTTATGGTTTAATTTTAACATAATACACAGCAAAATACAATAGAAAAACAAAAAAATAAATAAATATTCAAAAAAGGGGTTGACAAATTGAATATTATGCATTATTATACATACATAACATAAAAACCGCAAGGTTTAATATTTTAGAAAAGAAGGCTAAAATTTATGAAAAAGACATTATCAGTTGTACTTGCACTCTTAATGATGTGCGTAGCATTCGCATCATGTGCAGAAAAAGAAACAAAGGTTGCTATCGGCGTTCAGTCGGGCACAACAGGCGAGTCTTTCTTAAAGGGCGACGCTGACTGGGGCTTTGAAGGTTTTGCAAATGTAGACACCAAAGCTTACGACAATGCAGGCCTCGCAGTTGAGGATATGAAGAACGGTAACATTAAATATGTTGTTATCGACGCTGCAGTTGGTAAAGAGCTTGCCGCTAAGAACAAAGAAATCAAGGTTATCGACTATGCTCTCACAAAAGAGGACTTCGGCTTTGGTATTGACAAAGCACAGCCCGAGCTTCTTGCTACAGTTAACAAGGTGCTCAGCGAGAAAAAAGACGAAATCGCTAAAATCTATAAGGATTTTGCTACAGTAACTGACGACAACGCTGCTGATTGGAAGGGTGCAACACTCAAATCTGCAGAGTATGATGCAAACAAGGACCAGCTCGTAATTGCTACAAACGCTGCTTTCGCTCCCTATGAGTTTGTTGTAGGTAACGAATTTGCAGGTATCGACATTGAAATCGTTAAGTTAATTGCTGCAGAGCTTAATATGGAAGTTGTTATTAAGGATATGGCATTTGAGTCTGTTGTTACTTCTATCGGTAAAAACGGTGTTGATATGGCAGCTTCAGGTCTTACAATCAGCCCCGCTCGTGCAAAAATCGTTAACTTCTCAAATCCTTATGAAGAGGGTTCATACCAAGTTATCCTTGCTATGAATGACGATGATACTTTTGATGGCTGCAAATCAGCAGAAGATGCTCTTTCTAAGCTTAAGGAGCTCAAATAATGACAAAAGTTGAGTGGGAATTATTTTTAAGTAAATTCATCACTGCTAAGGGTTACCAATCCGTCCTCGACGGATTGGTAACTACTATTGAGATAGCAGTTTTCGGTCTTTTAATAGGTATTGTAATCGGAACACTGATAGCGCTTATTAAAATGATACCAAAGTATCATTTTGCGCCTCGGTTTTTTTCTT
>JAFSGZ010000028.1 GCA_017440545.1 Oscillospiraceae bacterium | reverse complement strand
TTGCGCGCAAAGACGGCGTTCCTATAAATGAGTCGGTTCAAAAGGAAATTATTAAAGTACGTGACGATTTAGGCCTTACACAGTACACTTTCCCTTGGGAAGCTTAAAATCTTTTAGTACAAATTAAAAGCGGAGTGGTTTTCCCACTCCGTTTTTTATGTTATAGAATTTCTTTTTAAATTGTGATGTCGGCTCTTACTTTTTTATAACCTGTGAAATTAAATTGTAATCATTAGTAAGGATAGTGTCGATACCCATTTCAATAAATTTTCTTGTTTCTGTTTCATCATCTGACCAAAATACATTACAAATAATACCGTTTTGGTGGGCTTTATCTATCATTTGCTGATTAAAATAGCCTTTAACAAGCTGTATTTTCTTGCAGTCATACCTAATTGCTCTTTCTACCATTTCCCACGGAGTATCACCACCGCCAACGCAGCGGCATATATCGGGAGCCATTTCTGCAGCAAGCCTTAACAAATTATCATTTCCGCTCATAAAATAAACGTATTTTCTGCAGTCATACTTATCAATCAGCTCAATAATTTTCCTAAGAGCCTCTGGACTGTATTCACATTTATTATCAGGTGTTTTAATGTGAATATTCATAATAGTGTGGCAGGAGAATTTTCTAAGTATATCCTCAAATTTAAGAATTTTAAGGCCTTTAAATTTTTCGCTGAATTTAATACCAAAATCATATTCTAAAAGCTCTTTATAGGTGTGTTCATAAACCTTCCCTGTTCCTGTGCTTACCCTATCTAAAGAATCATCGTGACAGGAAACGATTTCACCGTCTTTTGTTACCCATAAATCAAACTCGATTTCCTCTGCGCCCATTGCAACAGCTGCTCCAAAAGCAGCCATACTATTTTCGGGAGCTATGGTGTTAAAGCCTCTGTGTGCGCATATTCTCGGATAAGGCATAAGATTATCGTGTTTTACAATAGCACTTCCTGCAGGGCGGTATTTCCAAGGTCGGCGGCCTTTTTCTATATATTCATAGTGTGCTGCATCGGGATTTCCAAATCCTGCAGGTTTATAATACTTCTTATTTATATCAATATCAACAGTTTCTATTCCTACACGGCTTTCCATATTAAACAGAACCTCCCCTGTGGGAGTAACCACCATACTTGCACCGCCAATATTGGAATTAACATCCATAGACACAGAGGAGCGGATAACATAGGTATTGGTGTTATATGCCAAAAACTGTGACATTATCTCAAGTGCTTTATGGGTGTCGCTTCTTTGATGCGAGCAGGCTATAACAACATCAAGATTTTTTCTTGCCATATTAGCAAACGCCTCGTAAAAATAGGCATCATAGCAAACAAGAAAGCCAAAACGAATTCCTTCTATTTCAATTACAGTAGGTTCGGCAAACTCAAAGGTGTAATCGCTGTCAAGCTCCATTGTCGAAACTTCACCGGGAGTTAAATGCTGCTTATAATATTTGCCTACAATTTCGCCTTGTCGGTTAAAGGCATAGGTTGTGTTGCGTAAGCCCTTTTCGGTTTTGCTTGTTGCATTTAAAAAGAGCAGTGAATTACATCTTTTTGCAGTTTCGCTTGCTACTTTAAGAAGTCTCTCATTATACCTTTGTGAGCTTTTCTCAACCTGCTCCTTGGTTTTTGCTAAGGCAGGAACATCGCAGGATTCAGGAAAAACAATGATGTCCATAGATTCATCGCATTGATAAAAAAGCTCCAACTGCTTTTCAAAAAGTTCATCAGACCTATTATAATCTACTGAATACTCGGGCTGTGCCACACATACCTTCATTTTTCTACCTCCATTGGCTTTTATAATCATATTATACTATATAATTATAAGTATTAAAAATATTAAAAATTGTGTATTGCTATATAATAATTTATATAGTAAAATGTAGTTGGTGATTAAAATGAATTTAAATCAGCTTCAATATTTTTTAGAGGTTGCAAAAAGCCAAAATATAACAAAAACCGCTCAAAAGCATTTATTGCCCCCATCTGCCGTTTCTTCTTCAATAAAAAAGCTTGAGCAGGAATTAGGGGTTAAATTATTTGACAGGACCCATAATAAAATAGCTCTCAATACAAAAGGCAAATTCTTTGCAGCTGAAATAGAAAAAATATTTAAAAAGATAGATGAGGCAACAAGTAAAATTTCCATACCGGACACTTTAATTCCAAAAATAAAAATTCTTATCCACGCAAGGTCAAAATGGATTACAGAGCTTATTATTGAATATGTTTCTAAAGAGCAAAGCAATAATTTTATCATTTCAAATGACTATACAAACAAAGAAATTGATGATTATGATATTATTATTGATGAAGCAAATGAAAAGTACAGCCACTGGGAACACTTTGTGTTAAGTGTTGAAAGAATTTGCGTAAAAGCATCTGTAAACAGTCCGCTTATGAATAAGACGCTTTACTTCAGTGAGCTGAAAAATGAGCCATTTATTCTTCCCAGCGTTGGTAACGGAATGCGAAGGCGCTACGAGGACGCCTGCAAAAAAAATAGCATTAAAGAGCATATCATTGTTGAATGTAATGACAGGCAGTGCCTGCACCAATATGTTTCATCGGGAATTGGTTTAACTATTGGGTCACTTCGCTCTTTGAGTGATTCTACACAGCAAAATATGGCAGCCCTTAATGTTATAGACTTTGATGAAATTCAAACAGTTTGTGTGTTTTATAAAAAGAGCGAAAATGAAAATTTTCACCTAAAGAAATTTTGTGATTATCTTTATTCAAAGAGAATTATTTAAAAGAGTAAAAAATACGGCACGAGCTTAATGCTCGTGCCGTATTTTTATGGAAGCTTATGTTCCTTTAAGACTGTTTTTTCACTCGAAACCTTCCAGTTTGAAACATCCCAGATGTTATCCTTAACGCTTGCCCATCTGCTTGGCATAAATTCCTCTCCGTTGTTTTCAGCAACATCCCAATCGTTTGACATTGAAATGAGCTGGTCGTGAGCGGTTTTTTCGTCCATTGTGATAGGTTTGTTTGTAAAGGGGTTTGTGGGATTTTCGATAACGCCGTTCATAGCTAAATAAGGAACGTCGGCAGTTGTCATAAAGGTGCTTGAGGTTTTAAACTCCTTGCTGTTAAAATCCTTTACCATAAGAAGCGGGAAAAATGCTTCTACAGTATCCTCTCCGCCGAGTGCAAGCTTATCAATTTGATGCATATCTCTGCCGTGGTCGGACGCTAAAATAATTCTTGTATTATCAAACACACCGTTTTTGCGCATATGGTCAAACCAGTTTCCCATTTGCTTTAAAGCTGCCATATTTACTTGGTAATGGCTAACCTGTAAAAATTCGTTCATTTTTAATGTCACGCCATCAACGGTTATGCCATCTTTATACTTACCACTATACTCTGTATTATCTACATTTTGCATAGGAACATAATCAGGCATTTGCAAAAGCTGCGGCTCGTGTGTTGTTGCATTAGTTAATAAAAGGAATGTATTTTCGCTGTCTTTATCAACATTTGTAATACCCGGAAGTGCTGTTAAGGTGTTATATGAGTTCATAAAGGGACTATTTACGCCTGTTGCCTTATTTAAGCCATCTTCCTTTTGAGGATAGGTTAATTCTACCTCGGCATTTGAGTCTGCCTTGTTATAATTACCATCGTCATAAACAGTTGGCTGAATAAAGAGCGGCAAGCCCTTCATAAGCGAGAAGCAGAAGAAGTTTCGGGTGTTGTTATCTATAAACTGCTGCTTACTGTCCTTACTTGTATATTTTCCCTCTGTTATGAAAGAGCGAATATCGGAATATTCGTCATATATAGATACATCGGGTATCCACTGGTAGCCTGCATACACAGGGTCGCAAACAGTTACCTTAAAATCTTCATTTTTAAATGCCACAGGCATAACCTTAAGCGCCTCATTGTGTTTATCAACTAAAAGCTCATCGTCGCGCTTATTCATTTCAACGGGGGTGTATTCATATCCACCCAAGAGAGAGGGCGCACCGGTGTTAGTAAACCAACCGTGCGAAACTACGTTATTGTAATAGGTAAAGCCTTCAAACTGCTTTTTAAGCTCAGGACTTTCATTGAATAGATAGGGTATATACTGTCCGAGTGCACGGTCGAGCATAATTACTATTACATTTTTGCCGCTGTCGCTTAAATGGATTGTTTCATCTGAGTCGCTGTTTAATTTAGCGGTTACTGCCGATACCGATTTTTGAATAGTCACAAAATTAGGAACCGACATTCCGACTAATGCGATTGAAAGGGTTAAAAGCACAGGCACAACTACACGCTTAAATTTAGTTACTATAAAATAAAGAGCTGCTGCCAAAACTACAATTACAGCAAGATTAACACCCTGCTCTAAAAGTGTGAAGAACATTCCGTCCTCATATTTAAGTGCGGCTGAAATAACGCCAAGGTCTGTTCCAAAGAACATATAGTTTACAAGAGCTACGCCGCTTAAAATTAAAACAAGCTTATCAAAAATTTCTTTGCCGAGCGGACTTGCAAGCCAGTAGAACACCCTCATCCAAACAAGGAATATTCCGGCAGACAAGCAGGCTGATGAAACTATATACCAAATGGGACTGTGAAAATAGCTTATATCAATATACTCTTGAGGTGATGCTGCAATAAATGTTGAAGGAATTAAAATTCCAAAGAGAACTGTTAAAACTATACTGCCAAGCAAAAACATTTTACTGTTAGGCTTAGGCTCTCTCTTTTTAAATGTGATATGCTTTGATGCCAAAGCAAAAATCAAAGGGCACATAAGAAGCACGCCAATAAGTATAACAAGAAGCTTACGCTTAATATGCGGTGTGCCATAGAAGAAAATGCCAAATACTATAAAACCGATACCCATAACAAAGGTAAGTATTTCGAGCACCTTTTTGGGATTTTTGATTTTATAGAAAATTGTTTTAACAAGTGAAAACAGATTATTCAATGTCCAGTAAAAAACAAGACAAGAGGGTGAATCGTATAAAAAGAAGAGGAAAAACAGCGCCATTGCATAGAGCTGAATTTTAGTTTTGAGCGGAAAGCCCTTTAAATAAAGATAGCTTGAAATAACATTAATTAATGTCATTAATATAGGAAGCAGATTTAAGGTAATGGGGCCTAAAACAATAAGTCCATCAGGTGAGCCTAAATCGCTTATAGGGCCTAATGATACGCCGTCTAAAATACTTAGGTTTGACAAAAACTGATATGCCGCCATAAAGAATGGAATTTCAAGAAGAAGTGAAACCGAGCCCTTTAAAGCCGACAGAGGCGAATAGTTATTTTGCTGATAATAGGTTTGAAGTATCATCATTCGCTCATCGCCCGAGAAGGTCTTTTTAATATGAGCTACTCCGTCTTTGAGCTTTAAATCTACATCTCTTGCCTCTTCCTGCATTGCATCTGCACGTCTGTAAAGCGGCAGAACAAGGATGTTCATAATTAAGCTCAGTACAATAATTGCAAGGCCGGGATGTCCTATAATTTGTGTTGCGATGCTAAATATAACCTCAAACACAAGCTTTAAGGGGCCTATTAACAGTGTATCTAAAATAGATAAAAATGACATTTTACTGTTTCTCCTTTCCGGAGGTTATCTCTTCATATTTTGAAATAAGATAATCTGCGACATTTTCTGCACCCTTGCCTACATTTTCCCAGGTTTCATCGCGAATTTCACGAATACCCTTTGAGAAACGGTCATCCTCAATGCAGGTGTCAATAAGCTCTTTTAAATTTTTCATATTTTCTTCTGTGAGCTGCTGTCCGATTTTAGAAAGTGCCGAAATTGTCCAAGGGTCTCTTTTAAGCCACCAAGCATCATAGGGTGCAAGGTCAAAATTGGGGTCGGTGTAAATGACCGGCTTTGAATAAATAAGTGAAAAGTCGAATATTACGCCCGAAAAATCAGAGATTAGAATGTCTGAACGACGAAGAACCTCAAAGTTGTCGTTGTCGCGATTCCATTCAAGCTGTTCGCTGTTGGGATATTTCTGCATAAGCTTATCCATAAGCTCTTTTTCAGACTCAAATGACTGCGGGTGAGGGCGAACTATTACGTGATATCCTGTTTTTAAAATTACATCTAAAATGTCGCTTCCGTAAACGCTGAAAAGTGCGCTGGGACCCCAGGTTGGTGCTAAAAGCACTGTTCTCTCGTGCTTTTCTGCCTCTCCTGCCTTTTCAAATCTCTGAGCCATAACGTCCATATAAGGAATACCAACCTTTACAAGCTCCTTTGCAGGCAGAGAACGCATTTTTTCAAGCTCTCTTACATCGTCGCACTGATACTGTCCCGAAAGTAAAATAGCGTCATAATAATCTATACCAAACATACGATACATAGTTATATCGCTTGCCGCATGAGGAATATGAACATAAAAATCAACATCCTTGGACCTTTTCCACTGATAAACATTAAGTCCCGGTGTTGTTGAAAGAACTATTGAAGCATTTAAAAAGTTAAGGCGGGTAAACGAGCTATTGTCTTTTCCTATACACTCTGCCTTTATATGAGGATAACCGCAAGAAAAGACAGGGTCGTCCTTAGAGGCTGTTAAATAAAGTATATCCTTTCCCCTTTTATCCATTTCCTTACAGATAGGCTCAAAAATATTCCAGTATCTTTTATCGTCGGAGTATATAACAAAAGGCGTTTTTTTATTATTTGTTTCTACCTTTCCTCCGCCTATTAAATAACGAATTTTTATTGCAAACATTCTAACCGAATAAATGGCAGCGCCGATTAGTCCGATTAAAATTGTAAACAGCATACTACCTGTGCCTGGGTCTATATATAGTCTCACTTTTTGTTTCCCCCTCTGAAACTCATTAAAAATCCTATACATTATATTCTACACCAATCGACTCTTTTTTTCAAGCCATATTGCTTTTATTTTATATCTTTTATATTATAAGCAAAAAAGCGAGCCAAACAAAAATTTGGCTCGCTTTTTTCATTAGTTTTTACATTTTTACAAGTCTGTCTATTAACGGGATTTTTTTAAACAGCATTGAAATTGCAAGGCTTATCAAGGTTATTACAACCGAAACTAACACTCTTGTTATAAAATTTTGGGCCATTATATTAAAGTGAAGCACAATAATGGTCAACACTATGTTATGTATAACATACATTCCCATTGTATTTCTTGACAAAGCGGAAATTAACTTATTAAATATATTTCCGCGGTTTTTATATCCTGTAGAAAGTGCATATACACCTAAAAATGTAAATATCAGGAATATTTGATAATAGTTATAGTTTACAGCATAAAGCGAGTTCGATTTATAGGAAATAAAAATTCCTATTGATGCAGAAATTATCCAGGCAAGTATGCCGAGTGCTACAAGTGTCCATTTAACCTTAGGAATAGAGAACTTTTCTTTATATCTAAAAATCATACCACCCAAAAGGAAGAAGAACACAAAGAACACATCTCTTAACGGGTTTAAGCTATTAAAGAAGCTGTAAATAGTATTTAAGTGCACAACCTCTCTGTATAGGCTTATTATATCAATTATAAGCTCAAACAACCCCAAGCCCACCGAGAAAAACGCCGATACAAAAAAGATGAAATTAAAAAGCTTTTCATTACTATATGCCTTATGAAACAGAGGAACGAGCAGATAGAGTGTTATAAGACTTATAAAAAACCACACGCCGTTATATTTATTGTCGTTAATATTTATAAGATTTATAATAACCCCTTTAACTCCGAGATTATCTCCCCACATTAAAGACTTACTGACTATCATAATAAACGCCCAAGCAAAGCTTACAAAAAATAGTCTCCCTATTTTTGAATAATGGCGCTTTAAGTCTAATGGCTTACCTAGAAGCAAAAAGCCATTTATTATAACAAACATCGGCACGCCCTCGAAAATATTTCTTACAGCGTACTGGATTACATTGGTTATTTCTCCACCTGCTAAAAAATCGTAATTCCAAACCGAGCCGTGAAGTGTTACAACTGCAAAAATTGAAATTGCCTTTAGTAAATCAAGATTATCATATCTTGGCTTTGCCGCTACTTGATTAGACATATTATCCCCTCTCTTTTTCTTAATGTGTTAAGTCTTTTTTATGATAACACAATTTCTCTTTATTTTCAATACAATTAAAAGGATGTGCAGAAAATCTACACATCCTTTTTACTATCCTTTAGAGTTATCCCCTATGCCGTGGAATTCCCCTTATTTGTTTTGTTCTCTTATTTTCTTGGCCGCTTCTTCTCGCACCCTGCAAATTTCGCGCCATTTGGGGATAGTTTTAAGTTTTTCATCAAGCTTTTGAAGCACTCTCGGAATATCAATCATCTGCGGACAGATTTTTTTGCATTTTCCGCAGGCAATACAGGCGCTCGGCTTTTTATTTTCGGGCATAAACTCAATTATCATTGCACTGTTGGTGGTAGCAAAAAATTCAAGGTCGTTATAGGTTTCAATTAATGTTGGAATATCAAGAGTCATCGGGCAATCCTTTGTGCAGTATCGGCAGGCTGTACAGGGCACAGAATTTTTCATACTCTCGGCTATTTCATATAAAAGCGCTTTGTCATTTTCTGTTAAATGATTTTCGCTTTCAAAGGTTTCTATATTCTCACACATCTGCTCTATATTTGACATTCCGCTAAGTATTGTTGTAACACCCTCTATATCCTCTAAATACCTAAAGCCCCAAGAGGTCACACTCTTATCGGGATAAACCGATTTTAGCTTTTGTTCATTTTCATAAGAGAGTGAACAAAGCTTTCCGCCGCGAAGCGGCTCCATTACAAAAATAGGAATATTGTACTGATTTAAAAGTTCCACCTTTCCCTTGGCATCTTGTAAACTCCAATCCATATAATTTAACTGAATTTGGCAAAACTCCATATCCTCATGAGCTATCTCTAAAAACTTCTCAAGCGTTTTTAATCGCGCATGGGTTGAAAAGCCTAAATGCTTTATTCTGCCAAGACGCTTTTGCTCTCTGAAATACTCTAAAATACCCCATTTCTCATCAAGATAAATGTCCATAGAGTTTTCATAAACATTATGTAAAAGGTAAAAATCAAAGTAATCAACGCCGCATTTTTTAAGCTGCTCCTCAAAAATCTCAGCAGGGTTATAGCTCTCGCTTATCTGATGTCCGGGGTATTTGTCAGCTAAATAAAAGCTGTCGCGGTCAAAATTTTTAAGAACTCTTCCCATCACAAGCTCGCTCTGCCCGTTGTGGTAAGGATAAGCGGTGTCAAAATAATTTACACCGCGAGAAAGCGCAAGCCTTGTCATTTCTAAAACCTGCTCTTCATCAATCTGTCCGTTTTCAAGCGTCGGCAAACGCATTGTGCCAAACGAAAGCATTGATATTTTCTTGCCCTTAAAATCTCTGTAAATCATCTTCATCGCTCCTTTAGTTTAGTATAACATCTAAATCCCAAAAGAGCAATAAAAAAACACGCTGCCGCGTGTCTTTTTAAAGCTCATTAGCTTATCGACATATCATTAATAACAAACTCTATTCCTTCAATGTCCTCAATTTTTGTAAGCGTTTCCTCATCTACATAAGGCGCATTTACTACAATCGAAATTCCGATATTGCCGTCAATTTTACTTTTAGCCGATACAATTTCAGCCGATATATTAGAGTCAAAAGCCTCTTGAAGCTGACCTATTATTTTTCTTGCTGCTCGAATGTTGGAAATTTCTAAATAAAGGTATGTAGCCATTTTGCCTTTTTTCTCTAATAAGCCGAGCACTGAAGCTATTATCACACAAAAAACTGTTGCCGCAAATGCCCCTAAATAAAAACCAAATCCGATAGCAATTCCGATAGCAGAGGTAGCCCAAAGTCCTGCCGCTGTTGTAAGACCTGTTACAATAGAGCGATTGCGAACAAGAATCATGCCTACGCCGAGAAAGCCTATTCCCGAAATAACCTGCGCAGAAATTCGCAAAATATCGCCATTATTGTTTAAAACATTGGCAGCAAAAAGCCCGATAAGTGCCGTCATTGTTGAGCCTAAACAAACTAAACAGTGTGTGCGTAAGCCTGCTGCTCTTCCGTGGCGGCCACGCTCAATGCCTATAATTCCGCCAAAAGCAACTGCTAAAAACAAACGCGTCAAAACCGAATATGCATTAAATCCCATAAGTGTTTCAATTATAGCCATACAAGCCACCCTTTCTGTTATAAATTTATCTATTCTTATAAAAAAGTATATTCTTGAAACTATTACAAACATTCATATATACTCATATTTTATATTAGATTAGTATACCATAAAATTAGTATAGACGCAACACCTTTTCGCTATTGACTATTAATTCTTACTTTTCAAAAATGCTTATAAGAGTAAAATCCTGAACGCTTACGCGTTCAGGATTTTTACTCTTATGTACGATAAGCAATAATTACCCCAAAAAATCATTTCTCACCTAAGTTTTTACTAAAAAAGATACAAAGCGAATTATTACTTTACCTCGGTCAAATTCGATACGACAAGCTCTCCGGCACTATTTTTTTCAAAGGTTATTTCATATTTGTCGCCGTTAATCTTTATATCGAATTTTATCATTTCTATTCCCTCGACGAATTCCTCGAGAGTATTAGGAACATAAGGAGCAAAGACATCAATATATCTATCAAAAAATCCTCTTTTTCCGTTTTTTCTATATGTAACAGAGGAGTCAAATTCTACAGATACATCGTTTCCGTATTTTTTTAATACTTCTGAATCCCATTTAATATACTCTTCTGCTTTTTCCCTGTAGACATCAAAATATTCCTGCCTTTTATTCGCAGCCGAAATTCCTTGCAGCGCAAAGAAAATACTAACTCCAATAAAGCAAACTACAACGACACCAAGTAAGATAAAAAGTGATTTTTTGTTTTTCATATTTCCACTGTCCTTTTGGGTTTAATATACGCAACTTGTTGCGTTATGTAATCATTTGGCAGAAAAGATACCTATTATTTTATTTCAATATCGATATTTTTCTTTGCTTCGTCCAACATAGCGATAATCATACCTAAACAAGCGGTTAGCGTTGGAGAAAGTCCGTTTGGAAATCCTGTTATGAAATATATAGCATCTATCACTACACTAAATACACCCACGATAAAAAAGAAATAAATGCCGAACTTTATAAATTTTAAGGATGCATTGATTCTAACTACCTTGAACATTAGTCTTGCAAATCCATATATTACAAACGGCAGGACCAAGGATA
>JAFSGZ010000027.1 GCA_017440545.1 Oscillospiraceae bacterium | reverse complement strand
GTTATCCTTACTTTCACTTATAAACTGTGTTATTTGCGAACATAAACTATGTTTTTCAGCATCAAGCTCAGCAATACGGTTGTTTATGTACTGTATCACCGTATCATTTGCCGCAGAGATTTTTTCGAGCAAAGAGGATATTTCTTTGTCAATCTCTTCTATACGTGTTTTAAGTTTTACAACTTGCAGGTTACAGCCTTCCTTATTTTGTTTAGAAAGTATTTTAAATTCTGCTAATTTCTTACTAATTTCTTCAAACACTATTTCTTCGACAATATCGGCATCAAGTGACCCGAAGTTACAGCCACTGGCATTATATTTGTTCGTGCAGAGAAAATAGCGGTTATCGGACTTGGTTTTACATTTGTAAATCTTAGCGGTTAAAGCATATCCACAGTTGGCACATTTAATCTTACCCACAAGCCAGGTTGCTTTTGCTTTAATAGGCTTTGCAACACTCTGATTATTAAGGCATTTAGACCGACATTTAATCCAAGTTGTCGAATCAATGAGCCCCTCATGCGAAGCAAGAACTAATGTGTGACCTACTAAGGATATTGTTTTACGCTTAAAATTATCTCCCGAATAAAGATACGCTCCGTTTATACCAATAAAGTCTTGCGGTGGGTTAACAATGTTTGTGCCTTGCGATTTAAAAAATTCATAAAGCTGATAGTCGGCTTTTACATACGCGGGGTTGATCACAACATCACGCAAACGGCTTCGACTAAAAAGCTTACCATCACGCTTTTGTATGCCGTGCTCCTCTAAATAGCGCATTACATCACCAAACGAGGTTTGAGGTTTTGAATAGAGCGAGAATATCAGTTTTACAATTTCTGATTCTTCCTCTATGGGCTTATACATTTTTGTTCGTATTCCATCTATAGTTGTTTCAACCATTTCAAATCCAAACGGTACTCTGCCGCCCATATAAAAGCCTCGTTTACTTCGGGAAGAATAAGCATCAATAACGCGCTGCTGAATAGTCTCTCGCTCAAGCTGTGCAAAAATCATTACTATCATTAGCATTGCCTTGCCGATAGGGGTTGAAGTGTCAAATTTTTCCATTGTGCTGACAAAATCAACACTGTTTTTTTGAAAAACTTCAATTAAATTAGCAAAGTCAAGCACCGAGCGGCTTATTCTGTCAAGGCGGTAGACAATAACTCGATTTATTCTACCAGCCTCTATATCGCGCAATAGTTCCTGAAACGCAGGGCGGTCTATGTTTTTGCCGCTATATCCCTTGTCAGTATAAACTTTATAATTTTCTCCTGTCACTTCCTTTTTACAAAACTCAATTTGACTTTCAACCGATATACTATCTACCCTATCAACCGATTGTCTTGCATAAATAGCGGCAAAAAAATTCAATTTATATCCCCTCTTATCAAAAAGAGTCATAGCTATATTTACTTCAAAATTTACTAGACACATATTTTATGAACACATCATATAAATTTTGCTCGATTTGATATTTTACTGCTTGTTTTTGGTCGAAGGAAAGCCTTGGGCTTAGGTTGGTAACCGAAATAACTTTATTGTCTTTTTTTAGTTTAAAGGTTTGTATTATATAAGTAGTCATAGTATCTATCGTCTTTCTTTTAATGCTATTTTTTAAAAAAATATGATTTACACCTTGTCCTTTATACCAACTCATTTTAGTTTTAAAGTAATAGATTTTCTTGGCCTAGTACTGTTTTTACAAAATAAAATTTCTCCATAGAACATAATATATTAGTATATATCTATTTAGGATTTCTGCGTTATTTAGCTATATCCTAATAGGATATACAATAATTTTAGAATGTTTTTGAGGTGATAAAATGAATATTGATTATGTATCCATAGGCAAAAGCATTAAAAATTTTCGTACAAAAAAATCTTGGACTCAGGCTACCCTGGCAGAAAAATCCGGCGTTGAACCTTCCAATATTTCACATATTGAACGCGGTGCAACAAAAGTTAGTTTACCCACTCTGGTAAATATAGTTAATGCTTTAGAGGTTTCCCTTGACCAAATTGTTTATGACAGTTTAATTAAAAATGAACATGTTTTAATTAACACATTAAATGAATTGGTTTCTGATTGCACTCCAGCTGAAATTAGTGCTATAACTGAAATCGTTAAAACAACAAAAGCAATTTTACGGAAATCCAAAAATTAATAAAAGTTAATTTATATGTTTTAGATAATAGCGTATTCTATCCTTATATAATTTTAAGAGATAGAATTAGAGGGGAATTTTAAATGCTGACTCTACATTTAGCTCATCTTGATGATGATAAGGACAAACAATTATTTGAGAATATTTTTAATTCATACAAAAAACAAATGTTAAACTTAGCAATAACTATGTTAAATAATAAAATTGATGCAGAAGATGCCGTTAGTGACGTCTTTTTAAAAATCGCTCAACAAAATTTCAATATAGTCCGAAAAATAGATAATGAAATTGATTTACGTAACTATTTACTCAAAGCCACCAAAAATACTGTAATTAATAAAATAGAACAAAACAAAAAGGAAAATATATCATTAGATACTGTTATTGACTACAATTTAGATAATATTGAAGTTCTGTCTGATGATACATTTATTGAGTTTATTTGTGATAAAATAGATTACCAGCAGATTAAAGATGCTATAAATAAATTAGATGACAAGTATCGCGATGTGTTATATTATCATTATGTTTTGGAATTAACCATATCGCAAACAGCTAAACTACTAAATCAACCATTAGCAACAACTAAAAAACAGTTGGTTAAAGGCAAAAAAATGCTTTTGGATTTGCTTGATATAAAACTTGATATAAAAAAAGATTGAGATAGATGGCATTTTTAACTAACGCGCATTAAAAAAATAAATATACAAAATAAGAGCACGATGCATTATTTGCATCGTGCTCTTATTTTGTATCCAAATGTGTATATGACAAGCTATTTATGTCATCTGATTTTAGTATCTATTTGTTGTATCTGCGCCCTACATATACTGCTATTTTTAGATTTATATTATCAAAAATCGACAATATTTTGCAAAATATCAAAATTTTTTTCAAAGCGGAATTACACATCCTACACCATTTTCTTCCTTGCAAATAAAATCTGTAAGGGAGGTGATATATATGGTAAAAATCGATAACGATAAATTGCGAAAAGCGAGGAAGGAGATGCACTTAACACAAGAACAATTGGCAGAAAAAGCAGATTTGAGCGATAGACATTTACGAAGTATGGAAAGTGGTAATGCCGACGACCCTGGTGCCATTCTTTTATACAATATCAGCAAAGCTTTGGGAAAGCCTATGGAAGAATTCTTTATAGAAGAAAGCGATGAGGAAAAAGAATGAATTCTTTCAAGAAAGCTAATCACTATTCAAATATTTCTGCTGAGGATTTTAGAAGCCCTTTGAGTGTAAATAAAATCCTTATTCTTAATACAATCAATGGAAAGACGGGATACTACCTATGTCCTCGATGCGAAGCCTCGTTAGAAAGAGATTTCGTTTCATACTGTGACAGATGTGGGCAAGCGTTAGATTGGAAGCATTATAAAAAAGCTATTTCTGTTTTTCCGAAAAATGTATAAAAATTTAAGTTGCTATATACACAATTATTTAGGTATTCCATATTGATTGTTCTGCTTCGCCGAAGCGTTGATAGTGCACTACCTCGCGTTCTCTCAAAAAGCGAATGGGGTCTTTTACATCGGGGTCATCGATAATGCGAAGCAGGTTATCATAGGTTGTTCTTGCTTTTTGTTCAGCGGCGAGGTCTTCGTGAAGGTCGGTTATGACATCGCCTTTTGACTGAATATATGCAGCTGTGAAAGGCACACCTGCAGCTGATGAGGGATAAATGCCGGCGGTGTGGTCTACATAGTAAGGCTCAAAGCCATACTTTTTGACATCTTCCGCTGTCATATTTTTTGTAAGCTGATACATAATAGCGCTTATCATTTCCATGTGCCCGAGTTCTTCCGAGCCAATGTCAGTTAAAATAGCGCGTACCTCATCGTATGGTGCGCTGTAACGCTGGCTCAAATATCTAAGTGATGCGCCTAACTCTCCATCAGGGCCGCCAAGTTGTGATGCTATCGCCATTGCCAAGCGAGGATTGGTTTGCTTTATATTTACGGGATATTGTAATTTTTTATCATAAGTCCACATACTAATCCTCCCTTTCCCACGGCCATGGACCATTTACATAATTAAACGAATTACCACCTGCAAAGTCCTCGGCACGAAGTGGGCCGTATTTATTCATATACTGTGTTACAGCTTCATTTTTTAAGAATTGATATTTTGTAAAGTTATTGAGTGCCTGCTTGTTTGTGGGGTGTGTATCTAAAAACAGATTAAGTTCATCAAGTATGAAATCAAACATTTGAACGCGCTTTAAAAGCTTTTGTCTTTCTGTCATTTTCTATCTCCTCCACATTCAAAGGGTTTATCTAAAGAAGGAAAAACGGTGCCCGCTTCAAATCCTTCTTCTTCACTATAAAGCTCTTCCCAAGGCTGTATTGGCACGAATGCCATAGCAAGAGAGCAGTTTTTAGAGGGTACAGAGCAATAGCTTTCTAAAGGTTCTATAAAGTTTAGTTCCAATTAAGTTCTGCTCCTTTCATATAAAGAGGTTTTACTGCATGGGATGTGTTGTCCCACGCACCTTATACTATGCAAAGCAAAAAAATTTTGTTATGATAAATTATTTTTATATTTTCTATTGTAATTTTACTCTAATTGTTTTATAATTTTTGAGTATTATTTATTTAGAAAAGAGGCGGTTATATTATGATTAGAATTGGAATTTACGGCTACGGCAACCTCGGCAGAGGCATTGAGTGTGCATTAAAGCAAGCTGATGATATGGAGCTTGTTGCAGTTTTCACACGCAGAAGCCCCGATTCTGTCAAAATTTTAACTGAAGGAGTCCCTGTTTTACACACAAGTTGTGCAGAAAGTATGAAAGACAAAATTGATGTTTTAGTGCTTTGTGGCGGCAGTGCAACAGATTTACCCGAGCAGACTCCTGCTCTATCTTTAAGCTTTAATGTTATTGACAGCTTTGACACACACGCTAAAATACCTGAGCATTTTAAAAATGTTGATGAAAACGCCAAGAAAAGCGGCAAGGTCGCTGTTATTTCTTCTGGTTGGGACCCAGGTATGTTCTCGCTTATGCGTTTAATGTCAGGCGCTATTCTTCCCTGCGGCAGCGATTACACATTTTGGGGTAAAGGTGTAAGTCAGGGCCATTCCGATGCTATCAGACGAATTGATGGCGTTTTAGATGCAAGACAATACACTATCCCCATTGATGCGGCTTTAGAGGCTGTAAGAAGCGGCTCTAACCCCGCGCTTTCTACAAGAGAAAAGCACAAAAGAGAATGCTATGTTGTTGCAAAAGAAGGTGCAGACCTTAAGAAAATTGAAAATGAAATTATTGCAATGCCAAACTATTTTGCTGATTATGACACAACCGTTCATTTTATTTCTATGGAAGAACTTAAAAAGGAACATTCTTCACTTCCGCACGGCGGATTTGTTATAAGAAGCGGCAAAACAGGTTGGCAAAATGAAAACTCACATATTGTTGAATACAGCTTAAAGCTTGACTCAAACCCCGAATTTACCGCAAGTGTTATTGTTGCCTATGCAAGAGCAGTTGCAAGATTAAGTAGCGAAGGGGCAAGTGGCTGCAAAACTGTTTTTGACATTCCTCCCGCTTACCTTTCACCCTTAAGTGCAGAAGAGCTTAGAAAAAATCTTTTATAAAATATAAAACACGCCCAAGGGAAACCCTTGGGCGTGTTTTTAATTAGTTTCTTTTTGTTCTTTTCTTTTTTTATAATATTCGCGTTGATAGGCACGCAATTTTTCGCGGTTCTTCTCCCTCCAGCGTTTTTGCGCTTCCCTCAAATGCTGTTTATTTTTAAGACCGTAAATTTTGTTGCGCTCATTGATTTTCTCACTATTTTTTTCAAAATAATTTCTGTCGTATGCGCTTTTACGTTCTTTATTTTCAAGTCTATATTTTTTATAGCGTTCGCGGTTTAAATCATAATACGCTCGCGCGTACGCTTTTTTATCGAGTGGATTTTCGGTGTGATATGCTTTTTTACGCTCCATCGCAAGTTTCGACATTTTTCGCCGTCCGGCGTTTTCTCTTTTGTCGATTATGAGTTTGTCAATTTTTTCAACTGCTAAATAGTCGTCATACTCAAGTCTGTCATTTATACAGTCGCTGTATTTGCAGTTAAAGCAGTCGAAATCGCATATCTTTTTTGTTTTTGTCATTTAAAACACTCCATGTTTTAGAAAATTACAAAAACACTCACGAAATTCCTTATTTTTTATTTTATATTAATCTTTACAAATTGTCAAGTGTTAAATAAAGAACTTGACAATTTGTTAATTGTGTGCTATAATATCGACAAATTGGGGGAAAATATATGGAAAATTTATATTATTTACGAAAAACAAGAGGTGTTTCTTTAAAAGAGCTTGCATCTGTTTTGGGAGTTTCAGAAAGCTCGGTTTCTTTATACGAAAACAAAAAGCGTGAAGCGAGTTATGATATACTTAAAAAAACCGCATCCTTTTTTGGTGTTTCGATTGATTTTTTACTTGGCCACAGCACTGTTGTTGGCTCTGAAAACACAGTTACTGTTTCTGTTCCTGTTATTGAGGAAATCGAAATTTGTAACGGCGAAGCAAAATGCTTTTATTCTTACTCCAAAAATGAGTGTCTTGAAAATGGAAAGAGTTATTTTTATTTAAATATTTCACAAAATGATATGGAAATTAGCGCGGAAAAAGGTGATTTAGCACTTTTTGAAAAAACAAAGGACATAAAAAGCGGCGATATTATTGCATTTATAAAAGCCGACTATCCTGTTTCGATTGCAAAATATCTTGAAAACGGCGATACATCATTTTTATTATACCTAAAAAGCAAAGACGCCGAGGTCATAGAGGGCATACAAGATTTTGAAATTTTGGGTAAACTTTTAAGTGTCACAAAAAAATATTAAATGAATTTTTTTATATCTTTTTTTAATACTAAAAATAAAAAGGTATTGGAGAATGTATATGAAAAAGACTAAAATTAAGCAAAAGCAAGACAAAACCGACCCGCTTTACAAAACCTATGCTCTCGCGCAGGGAAAGGTTTTAGATGAAAGAACAAAATGTAAAATTCCGAGCGATGCCGATGTTGAAAGAGCAAAGCATTGGGTTGACGAAAACAAAAAATAGTTAAAAATAGCTCTATAAAGCCAAAAATTCCGCCGTATAGCCACGGCGGAATTTCTTTTTAGCATTATTTATTATATTCAGCAAATGATGTAAAGGTGTTATCCCTTATAGCTTCTGATACTATAATTCGCGGTTTATTAAGCACAACCGTTGCATTATCGGGAATATCCTCAGTTACAATACAGTTAGCACCTATCCTTACATTATTTCCAACTGTTATACCGCCGATAATTTTAGCACCTGCACCTATATAAACATTATTAAGTATTTTAGGGGAGCCTATTTTTTTGCTGTCTTTTAAAGTGTTGGAGCCTATTGTTACCTGATGAAATATTGTGCAGTTATCTCCTATTTCTGCGCCGGCTGAAATTAAAATTCCATTAAGGCCGTGCGGAAATGTTATATTCTCACCTATTTTAGTCATAGGCTCAATAGAGGCATTATTTTTATAAAGTATTCTCGAACACAAGAGAGAGTGATATTTTTTTATTAGTTTAGATTTTGAATTTAAAAGCTTTCTGCGGTGCTTTAAAAATTCATTTTGGTCAGGACCTACTAAAATGCTTCTAAGGCTCATTTTTACTCTCCTTTATAAATAACATAGTTTTCGCCAAAAGCGCGTAGTATAAGCTCTTTTTGTGCCTCTGTTGTGTTTTTGTCTATTGTCCGAAAAGAATCGGGCGGTTCAATTAAGTACTCGCCTTTCCCCTGTACTTTTGCATTTTCAAAGTAATAGTCAAAATTATCAAATATTTTCTTAGCAAGGTTTACTGCGGTTACTTTTGATTTATTTTCGAGAGAATGCAGATTATCGTTATTTGTTACCTCATAAGGCTCTGAAATTAAAATTTCGCCTTCATCAAAATTACTTGACAGCTTATGCACCGTTACGCCGTTTTGCTTTAGATTATTTATAATAACATAAGGAAGCGGCCACGGGCCCTTTCCCCAAGGGAGCAGCGACGGATGAAAGTTTATACCCTTAAATCCCTTTACATCTGTTGGGATTTTAAAGTTATAGCCTGCGCAAACAGCCAAATCGCAGTTTTTATTTAAAAACATATCCTCCATATCATTTTTAGTGACTTTATTTAATGTTATGGGGATGTTTTCTTGATTACAAAGAGAGATTATTTCTCTATTAAAATCTATTTCATTATCGGTTTCAAAACTAAATACCTTTAAGATGTTTATATCCTTTTTATTAATTAAAAATTTAAGGACATCTATAAACATATCATATCCAAAATATATAATATTCATTTTTTTATCCTCCATTTAGATTTTAACACAAAACAAAAAAGCTATCAACATTTATTTCAGATTATAAAAATTTACAAATTATCCTTGAATATAGTTTTTGATTGTGTTATCATAAATATCAGTAAGAGGATTTATATCCTTTTCACAGCTAAACAGACGAAAGGAGTTCTTTTATGGTATTCGAAAAAGTTCAGAAAATTTTAGCTTCCGTGCTGTCTATTGATGAGAGCACTATCAAAATGGAATCTAACATTATTGACGACCTTGGCGCAGATTCACTTGATTTAGTTGATGCAATCGTTACTTTCAACGACGAGTTTGGCGTTGATATTCCCGATGAAGACCTCGAGAGTATTCAAACCGTTGGCGATATTGTTAAATACATCGAAGCAAATATGTAATTTAAAATTAAAGCGGAGAGTTTTTTCTCTCCGCTTTTTATTTAAAGAGTGAAAACGCCTTTTCTAAAAGTGAGAGGCGCTTTATTTTTTTAAGTTTTCTTAATAAAAGCACTAAACTATCCTCAAGCATTAAAAAAATACTTATGGGAAACACAGAAATAGTAAAAACATTATTGTAGCTCATTGCATCTTTAAAGTTAAGATGCATAAACAAAGTAAAGGCTCTGGTAACTCCGCAGCCTGCGCACTTTATATGCGTTAAATTAAAAAGCGGACAAAAGCTTTTGTTTAAAACTGCGGCGGTGGGGATAATCGCAAAAAACAGCAAAAACGCAAAATAAAATATCGGCCTTAATTTAAGTAATTTTTTTACCATTTTTCTCTCCCCTTTTTTGTAAAATTTATTGAAAAACGTGTGACGGTGTGATATAATAATTTAGTATATCAGCTTTTTTTAGTTTTTAATTAATTTTAACACATATTTTTCTATTTTTCAACATACGGGGGTTTTATTATGTTTTGTAAAAACTGCGGAAGTGTGCTCAACGATGATGCTAAATTCTGCTACAAATGCGGAATAAAAGTAGACTCTGTTAATGCAGATTTCGTGCCAAGCTATGTGGATAACACCGCTTCAGCTTCTAATCCTGCACCTGTAACGGAGCCAACTGAGAATGCTTCTGTTTCCGATTATACACAGGTGCCTTCTGGTGAAGTGAGCTTTTCAAACTCAAACGCTATGGGCGAACAGCCTGTATACACCACTGTTCCTCCCGCAGCTTACAATATGCCTGCAAACCAAAATACAAAGGACAAGGGCGGTTTTGCTGTTGCTTCTTTAGTGCTTGGTATTGTAAGTTATGTGGCTTGCTGTGTAGGCCCCATAACTCAAATCCTTGCAGTTATTTTCGGCATAATTGGAATTAAATCAAGCAAGAAAGGTCTTGCAATTGCGGGTATTATTTTAGGTGCAATCGGAATCGTATTATCTATAGTGATATTCATTCTTTCGTTTATCTCAGGTCTTACCTCAGACGCAAGCGAATTTAGCGACATGTTTGGCGGCGGATTATATTATTAATATAAAGTCACAGGAAGGATTATTATCGTGAAAAAAGAACTTTCAAAGGTTTACGACCCCAGCAGTACAGAATCGAGAATTTATGATTTCTGGCTCAAGGGCGGATACTTTAACACAAAAATTGACAAAAATAAAAAGCCTTACACCATTGTTATGCCTCCTCCAAACATTACAGGACAGCTTCACATGGGACATGCGCTTGACAATACACTTCAGGATATTTTTATAAGATTTCGCAGAATGCAGGGCTATTGCGCCCTTTGGGTTCCCGGAACCGACCACGCTTCTATAGCAACAGAGGCTAAAATTGTCGAAGCTATGAAAAAAGAAGGTATTACTAAAGACGACCTTGGACGAGAGAAGTTTTTAGAGCGTGCTTGGGAATGGAAGAAAACCTATGGCGGAAGAATTATAGAGCAGCTTAAAAGAATGGGCTCTTCTTGCGACTGGGACCGTGAGCGCTTTACACTTGACGAAGGCTGTAGCGATGCTGTTAACGAAGTGTTTATTAAGCTTTACGAAAAGGGCCTTATTTACAGAGGCGAAAGAATTATAAACTGGTGCCCTAACTGCTTAACATCAATTTCAGATGCTGAAGTTGAGTATGAGAGCAAGGCAGGTCATTTCTGGCACGTTAGATATCCCCTTTCGGACGGCAGCGGATATGTAAATCTTGCAACAACCCGTCCTGAAACAATGATTGGCGATACTGCGGTTGCAGTTAACCCAAATGATGAAAGATACAAGCATATAGTTGGCAAAACAGTCGTACTTCCTCTTGTTAACAGAGAAATTCCTGTTGTTGCTGATGACTATGTTGAAATGGATTTCGGTACCGGTGTTGTTAAAATCACACCGGCACATGACCCCAACGACTTTGAGGTTGGACTCAGACACAATCTTGAAATTATAAATGTTATGACCGACGATGCCCATATGAACGAAAAATGCGGAAAATACGCCGGTATGGACAGATATGAAGCTCGCAAGGCTATTGTTGAGGACCTTGAGAAAGGCGGATACTTAATCAAGGTTGAGGATTACGACCACAACGTTGGCGGTTGCTACCGTTGCGGCAGCACTGTTGAGCCTCGAGTTTCAAAGCAATGGTTTGTAAAAATGGAGCCGCTTGCCGCTCCTGCAATTAAGGCAGTTCGCGAGGGTGAAACCAAATTTGTTCCCGACAGATTTTCTAAAATATATTTTCACTGGATGGAAAACATTAAAGACTGGTGTATTTCACGTCAGCTCTGGTGGGGACATCGTATTCCTGCTTATTACTGTGACGAATGCGGCGAAATTGTTGTTTCTAAAACAGCTCCACACAAGTGTCCAAAATGCGGCTGTGAGCATTTAACACAAGACCCTGATACACTCGACACCTGGTTCTCATCGGCACTTTGGCCCTTCTCTACTCTTGGATGGCCTAATAAGACCGAAGATTTAGATTATTTCTATCCCACAAGCACACTTGTTACCGGATATGATATTATTTTCTTCTGGGTTTCCAGAATGATTTTCTCGGCTATTGAGCACACAGGACAAGCTCCGTTTGATACAGTTTTCATTCACGGTATTGTAAGAGATGAGCAAGGCAGAAAAATGTCAAAATCGCTCGGAAACGGTATTGACCCCATTTTAGTTATCGACGAATACGGTGCTGACGCGCTCAGATTTATGCTTGCAACAGGAAACAGCCCCGGAAATGATATGCGTTTTAGCTATGACAAGGTAAAGGCAAGCCGTAACTTTGCAAACAAGCTTTGGAATGCATCAAGATTTATTTTAATGAACATTTCTGATGAAATCACCGATGCATCACTTCCCGAAACCTTAAGCATAGAAGATAAATGGGTTATTACTAAATTTAACAATCTTGCAAAAGAGGTTTGCGATAATTTAGAAAGCTTTGAGCTCGGCGTTGCTGTTCAAAAATTATATGACTTTATTTGGGATATTCTTTGTGACTGGTACATTGAGCTTTGTAAACCCAGATTTGCTGCAGGCGGCGAGGACAGCTTAAATGCACAAAAGGTTCTTATGTTTATTATGAACGGCGCGCTTTCACTTCTCCACCCCTTTATGCCGTTTATTACCGAGGAAATATGGCAGGCTCTTCCCCACAAGGGTGAAACCCTTATGCTTGAAAAATATCCTGAATATAACTCTAATCTTGACTTCCCCAATGAAGCTTCTGAGTTTGAAAAAATTATGGATGTTATCAAGGCAGTTAGAAACAGAAGAAGCGAAATGAATGTTCCTCCTTCTAAAAAGGCAAAGGTTTATATTGACACTAAATTTGCTGACACCTTTAATCAGGGTGTAAGTTTTATTGAAAAACTTGCATTTGCATCTGAGGTTATTATTGATGATGGAATAAGCCTTGAAGGTGCAACTCAGGTTATCACCGATGCTGCAACAGTTTACATTCCCACAGAAGAGCTTGTTGACTTTGAAAAGGAGCTTATTCGTCTTAACAAAGAACTTTCGGATGCTAAAAAGGATTACGATGTTATTTCCTCCAAGCTTAACAATGAAAACTTTGTAAGCCGTGCACCTCAAAATGTTGTTGAAGCTGAAAAATTAAAGCTTTCAAAGATTATTGAAAGAATTAAAAAGGTTGAGGAAAGCATAAATAAAATCTCAAAATAGGTAGAGAAACAATGGATTACACATCAGCATTAAGCTATGTACATTCGCTATTAACATTTGGTTCAAAGCCGGGACTCTCTCGAGTTTCCCGGCTTGTTTCTCTTGTTGGAAATCCTCAAAATGGCCTTAAATTCATTCACTTTGCCGGTACAAGCGGCAAGGGTTCAACCGCACTTATGACTGCCTCTATTTTACAGAAAGCAGGCTATAAAGTAGGTCTTTACACCTCCCCCTTTGTGCTTGATTTCAGAGAGCGTTTTAAGATAAATGGCGAAATGATAGAAAAAGACGAGTTTGCATTTCTTGCAAGCGAGCTTAAAGAAAAGGTTGAGCTTTTAAATTCCGAGGGCATTATTATAACCGAATTTGAATTTATAACTGCACTTTCTTTTATGTGGTTTAAAAAGCAAAACTGCGATGTTGTTTGTTTAGAGGTTGGTATGGGCGGCAGATTTGATGCTACAAATATTATAGAGCCTCCCCTTTGTTCGGTTATAACCTCAATAGGTTTAGACCACACTGCTTTTTTAGGCGACAGCATTGACAAAATTGCCTTTGAAAAGTGCGGAATTATAAAAGAGCCCTCCCCTGTTTGCTCATATCCTCTGCAAAAGCCCGAAGCTTTTGATGTTATAAAGAATATTTGCGCCGAGCGAAATTGCAAGCTAAACATTGCAAGCTTAGACAAGCTTAAAATTAAAAACAGTTCACTTGACGGAAGCGAGTTTGAGTATAAAGGGCAAACCTATAAAATTAAGCTTTTAGGCGAACACCAAATATATAATGCCTTAAATGCTTTAACAGCCATTGAGGTTTTAGAAGAAAACGGCTTTAATATTTCATCTAATGCAAAAAAAGAAGGCCTTTTAAGTGCTTTAGGACATGCAAGAGTTGAAGTTTTAAGCACCTGTCCTATTGTTTTAATTGACGGCGCTCACAACGAAGATAAAGTTAAAGCACTTTACAGCTTTGTAAAGCAGTATGAGGGCAGAATCGTTTCGGTTTGCGGAATGCTTAAAGACAAAGACTTTAAAAAGTCGGTTTCACTCATAGCTCCGCTATGCCGCGATATTTTTACTGTTACTCCCGACAATCCCCGCGCCCTTGAAAACGATGAAATGGCAAAGGTTTGCGAAAAATACTGCCAAAGCGTTAAAGCCTGCGACAGCATAGAGTCTGCCGTTAAAGAGGCTTTTAAAATTCTTAATACAAACGATGTATTTTTAGCTTGGGGCTCGCTTTACATAGCCGGGGAAATAAGAAAAAATGCAATAAAAGAATTAAATAATAGGAAAAATTCAAAGAGAGCCTAAAGGCTCTCTTTTTTTCGACAATATTTTTATAGCAAAACCGCTATCCTTTTATAAGGACAGCGGTTTTTATTTTTTGGAGGTGCTAAACTTAAATGCTATCAAAAATTTCGTTTGATGAAAACACAATGACTGTAAATTTTATGGGCGATATTGACCATCACAGCTCACGCCAAATAAGAGGTGAGGTGGACAAGCTCATTTTAGAAAAAATGCCAAAGCATTTAATATTTGATTTTAAAGAGGTTTCGTTTATGGACAGCTCGGGTATTGGTCTTATTATGGGCAGATACAAGCTTATAAACGAATACGGCGGTGGACTTGAGCTTTTAAATGTTTCGCCGTATCTCAAAAAAGTTATGAAAATTGCAGGGCTTGAATCTATTGTTAAAATATCAAACGCCGAGCAAATTACAACAAGTCAAAGCGAGGGATTAAATTGAAAACACAAAATGAAATGAAATTAACCTTTCAAAGCCTATCTGTAAACGAGGGGTTTGCGAGAAGTGCGGTGGCATCGTTTATTTCGATGCTTGACCCAACTGTTTCAGAAATTGCAGACATTAAAACTGCCGTTTCAGAAGCAGTTACCAACTGCATTGTACACGCCTATCGTGACAGTGTAGGCGTTATATACATACACACTAAAATTTTAGAAGACAGACGAGTATTAATTAAAATTCGTGACCGCGGCTGTGGCATTGAAGATGTAGAAAAAGCTATGGAGCCGCTTTTTACAACTCAAAGCGAAAACGAGCGTTCGGGGCTCGGATTTTCAGTAATGCAAAGCTTTTGCGACAAGGTTAAGGTAAAATCAAAATTAAACAAAGGGACAAGCGTGCTTTTAGAAAAAAGGCTATCCCAAAAAGAGAAAATTAAATGAATGACAGAGAAAAAAACAGAGATACTGTCATTGAGAAAAACCTCGGGCTTGTCCACGCCTGTGCCACCCGTTTTAAAGGGCGTGGCATAGAATACGAGGATATGTTTCAGGCAGGCTGTATGGGGCTTGTAAAGGCTTATGATGCCTTTGACGAAAGCCGAGGCGTTAAATTTTCAACCTACGCTGTACCCGTTATTTTGGGCGAAATCAAGCGTCTTTTTCGTGACGGTGGAAGCGTTAAAGTAAGTCGCTCTTTAAAAGAGTTATCCTTAAAGGTCGTGCGCGAGCGCGAGCGCCTTTCTCTTCTTTTAGGATTTGAGCCGAGCGTTAACAAAATTGCAGAGGTTTTATCTATAACACCCGAGGAGGTTAGCGAGGCAATCTGTGCCTCACATCTTCCCTTGTCGCTCACACCCACCGACGAGGAGGGTGGCTCTCAGATTGATGTTGTAGTCGAGTCGGAAGAAGAAAACATTTCAAACAGGTTAAGTCTTATAAAAATTGTATCAAGATTTGATGAGCGTGACCGTGAGCTTATAAATCTCAGATTTTACAAAAATAAAACCCAAACCGAAACGGCAAAAACTCTTAATATGACACAGGTTCAGGTTTCAAGAAGAGAAAAAAAGCTTCTTTCAATTATTCGCGAAAAGATGCTTATTTAAGCCTCACCCTTAATTTTATTTAGGGCACCTTTTTCAAGGCGACTTACCTGTGCCTGCGAAATTCCTATTTCTGAGGCGACTTCCATTTGAGTTTTACCGCTCATAAAGCGGAGCGACAGTATCTTTTTTTCGCGGTCGTTTAAATTCTCTATTGCCTCTTTTATGCTCATTTCTTCAAGCCAACTGCTATCGTCGTTTTTATCTCTTATCTGGTCTAAAACAT
>JAFSGZ010000026.1 GCA_017440545.1 Oscillospiraceae bacterium | reverse complement strand
TAAAGTTTATAAAATTATTATATCATTAATTTTAAATAAATAAAAGAGGTAAAATAAAAAAGTGCGGCTAATTTTAGCCGCACTTTTTATGTATTAGTCCTTTTTAACCTTTTTGTATCTGAGCGCACAGATGTCGTCACCTTTTGCAATACATTTAGGAAGCTCTAAAACAGCACCATAGCACTCGCCAATTCCGTGGTCACCGCACATTGCTATGTCGCAAAGTGTTGCAATTTCCTCGTCGGTGCAGCCTGCCTTTTGCCAAGCTTTAACTAAAGGACAGTAGTGAAAATCGATAAAAAGCTCGTCGTCTGTACTTTCTTTTATATCCATTTCAAAAACCCATTGAGCAGGTTTTGTGAAAAGAGTTTTTTTAAGTCCTTTTAAGCTGTCGGTTTTACCTTTTTTAACTAAATCAGCACCCTGCGAAAGACCACATCGTCTAACAGCCGCCGACCCGAAATCTTCCCAAGAAAGCCCACGCTTTCCTGCCTCATCGCATAAAAGATATAACCAAAATGCTCTGTGTTCAAGCTGTGCTCTGACAGCCTGTAAAAGTCCATTTTTTAATCTTGGCTCATTTACAACTTTACTCATTTTATGTTTGCCCCTCTCAATTCATGTAATTTAATATAAAGCTTTCTAAATGTATTTTACCTTTTTAATATATTTATTTAATGTCTAATTTAGCAAGTCCGCCCTCTGAGGTTTCTCTGAATCTGTGACAAATATTTATGCCCGTTTCTTTCATTGTTTTTATAACATCGTCAAGTGAAATTTTTCTTGTATCACATAAAAAGTTAGCAAGGTTAACTGCATTAATTGCACGCATAGCCGCCACAGCATTTCGTTCAATGCAGGGGATTTGTACAAGTCCTTTTATGGGGTCGCAGGTCAGTCCCAAATGATGCTCAATGGCAATTTCTGCAGCATATTCAATTTGGTCTATTCTAAGCGAAAAAAGCTGACCGAGTCCTGCCGATGCCATTGCACAAGCAGTTCCTATTTCTGCCTGACATCCACATTCAGCACCCGAAATTGAGGCATTGTGCTTAACTAAATTGCCTATAAGTCCTGCAACGCCTAAAGCTTCAACAATTTGTGCGTCGGTATAGCCTCTTTTAATCTGATAATAATATAAAACGGCAGGGAGAACGCCGCTTGCACCGCAGGTTGGTGCCGTTACTATAATTCCTCCGTCGGCATTTTGTTCGCTGACTGCAAAAGCATACGAACAAACAAGACGGTTTTCTCGGGTTTGCTCGCTTTCATCAATGTGACATTGAGAATATAAATGCTTTGCTTTTTTATGAACATTTAAGCCACCAGGCAAAACTCCCGAGTCGTTAAGCCCGTTTTCAATGCTTTTCTTCATATTTGTCCAAACATTAGACAAATAGCTTTCAATGTCACTCTCTTCGGTTTGCTTTACATAATCCCAAAGAGTAATATTTTTTTCAGAACAGTATTTTGCGATGCTTTCAAAATCAGAAAATGAGGTGTTATCTTTTTCTATCTCTGCCTCGCCATTTTCATAGGCAATGCTTCCGCCGCCAACACTCATAACCCTAACTCTTGAAATTTCGCTACCGCCTTTAATGGCAACAATATCCATAGTGTTGGGGTGGGGAAGAGTTTCCTTTTCAAAGTCGAAAATAATTTCAACATTTTTTCCTTTGAAACATTTTTTTATGACACTGTCAGTTCCGTGTCCCTTGCCGGTTTTGGCAAGTGAACCATAAAGATAGACCTTATATAATTCCGCATCGGGATTTTCATTAGAAAAACGCTCACAGGCAAGTGCCGGACCCATCGTGTGTGAGCTCGACGGACCATAACCTGTTTTGTATATATATTTAATAGATTTCATATAAAATCACCCAGAAATTAGTATACCACCTTTTTAATTTAAAGTAAACTCAAATATGAAAAATACGACAAACAAGGATAAAAAACTATTAAGAGCTTTTTGCAAATGTCACAAAAAAAGAGAAAAAAGGAGATTTTTTCTAAAAATTTGCTTGACAAATCAAGTAAAAGGCGTATAATAATACGTGGTTAGCGACAGCTAACTATTTTTAGAACTAATGGTTAGCGAAAACTAACCGCTTGAAATATGAGGTATAACAAATGAATTTGAGAGAAGCAGAAGAGGGAAAAGAGTATATCATTCAGCAGATTAATACAGATGATGAGGAATTAAATGCATTCTTGTTTTCTCTTGGCTGTTACAGT
>JAFSGZ010000025.1 GCA_017440545.1 Oscillospiraceae bacterium | reverse complement strand
TACGCCTTAAATAATTTGCTTGTGTTTTTAACACATCAAAGCTTTTCATTAAATGGATATAAAAACCAGAAAAAATCAGCAAAAGATGCTCTCTCCTCTCCCATTTTTAAAGAGGCGCTTTTAAAAGCAAAGCTTAAAAAACTTCCCATAGAAAAGGCTGTTACATTATTTTTTGCAAAGCATAATTTAATTTTACTTTTATCACTTCCTATAAAGCTTAGAAAGGCCTTAAAAAAAATAAAAGCGAGCAGATAAAAATCTGCTCGCTTTTTTATATAAAACTACAAAGAAGTAATATTGTATACGCCGACAAAAGTGCAAAACGGTTTTGATTTGCATTTACAGTTATGGGAATTTCACAGGGCTCAATAATGCTTCCGTCAAGTCTTTTTACAGCCCTTTGAACACAAATAACTGCGCCCTCGCCGTTTATGCTTGAAAATGTTATGCTATCAAATCTTCCAAATCCCAAATCAATTACATTTTGCTTAAGGTTTGAAACAATTTTAAGGTCGGCTTTATTATCGCTTAAAAAAAGTACGGTTTTTGAGTTTATTTTTATATCCTCATTACAGCCACACATCACAGAAATTCCGTTTGGAATATTTAAATTTTGAGCATTTTTTAAAAACAAAACAAGCATTTTACTTGTATCGTTTTTAAAACATATTTCATTTTCCGAAAGACTTTCAAAGATTATATATTTTGAAAGCACCTCTTTGACCGTTTTAATAAAATCAGGCGTAATGTTTTTTCCCGCAAATGCCGACAAAAGCATTAAAAAACTCCTTTAAGGTTTTTATTTTTAATTTCCCCCTTTTTATTTAAAAAATTCCTTGAAATACATAAAAAAATTTGATATACTAATAAAAACAAACTGTGATTTAATATACGGATGGTTTGGGCCCTGTGCAACGGTGAGCCGTGAACCATGTCAGGCGGGGAACCGAGCAGCATTAAGCGGATTTCGTCGTGTGCCGCAGTAAGCCTATCTGTCCGTATATTAAATCACAGTTTTTATTTTGTGATAATTTTATTTTGGTGTTCATTTTTTATATAGCTTTTATTCTCAAAGCTAAGTGCGTACACCGAGGTGATTTTTTCTTCTAAAAGCGAAAAAGCTTTTGCTTCCTCATTTTCTTTATCTATTTTTAAAAGTGAGGTTATAACGGTGGTGCTGTCCTTTTGTTTTAAAAGGGTGGCGCCTTTTTTATTAAATCCTAAAATTCTTGCATAAGGAACCTTCATTTTCTGCATATCACAGGTTATTCCAAAAAGTGCACACATTAAAATTCGCCTTATTCTTGAAAGGGTGTAACGCTTTGACTTTATATTAAATAAAAGCTCATCTAATGTATTTTGTTCCCTTGCCGCTTTGTAGATTTTATTTTCAAGACCCTCTGACACATCGGGAAGAGCTGAAATTTCCTCTTTCTCCATTGTTCTTAATCGAGAAATAAGGGCTGTTTCAAGCGATTTTAAGCCATTTGAATAGTTTTTATTTTTAATAAGAGAAAGATACTTTTCGTGTAAATTTTCCGGGGTATAGCTTTTTATAGCATTTTCACTTAAATTTTCTCTTAAAAAGCTTGCCGAGCAAAATGCGCCAAAAGCACACTTTTGGTCGTGCTCTACTGCCTCTCTTTTTATAGTTTTGGAAGTTATGTCAAGATTAAGCTTATTTATGGCCGAAATATATTCAACAGCCAAAATATTATTTGGAGTTTTTAAAACCTCGGCACATTCCTTATCTATCTTTGAAATGGCATTTGTTCGCGCACACGCAAAGCTTACGCCGTTTTTAAGTTCATCTTTTATAAGCTTACTTAACTTTTCGCTCTTAATAAGCTCTGCTGTTTTCTTTAGAATTTCAATGTCTCCGACTTCACTTCCAAAAAAGAGGGTATCAATTCCGCCAAAAAGCTTTATAACCTCAAGTGCTCCCTCTGCATATTTTTCAGCACTTGATAGAGCAAAAATACTTGGAATTTCAAGCACTAAATCAGCACCCGAGCAAAGCGCAGCCTCTGCTCTGTCCCATTTTGAAAACAGCGCAAAATCTCCTCGCTGCACAACATTGGGACTCATAACAGCCACAATAATGTCATCGGGGGAGGTTTTTGCCGCATTGATATTATAAAGATGCCCATTGTGAAAGGGGTTGTATTCACAAACAACTGCAATTACTGACATATTAAATCCTCTTATGCCTTAAAAATAAGTGATACCGCCTGAGCCGATATTCCCTCTTCATTTCCTGTAAAGCCGAGCTTTTCCTCGGTTGTCGCTTTTATATTTACATTATTTAAATCAATCTGACAAGCCGATGCCACATTCTCACGCATTTCTAAAATATATGGCATTAGTTTTGGCTTTTGTGCAATTACCGTTGCATCAATGTTCCCAACTGTATAGCCTATTTCCTTAAGCTTTGCTCTGCAAATCTTTAAAAGCTCGATGCTATCAGCATCCTTAAAGCTATCGTCGGTGTCGGGAAAAAGCTTTCCTATATCTCCAAGTGCGGCAGCACCGAGAAGGCTGTCCATTATAGCATGCACTAACACATCGGCATCGGAATGGCCGTCAAGCCCTAATGTGTGAGGGATATTCACACCGCCTAAAATAAGCGCTCTGCACCCTTTTAGTCTGTGCACATCGTATCCTATACCAACTCTAATCATTTTCTCTCTCCTTTAAAATAGCCTCGGCTAAGATAAGGTCTTCCTTTGTAGTTAATTTAAAGTTTTCGTAGCTTCCTTCTACCACATACACACTTTTGCCAAAGGCTTCTACAAGCTGGCAGTCATCGGTGTAATCCTTATTTTCTGCTACTGCTTTTTTGACAGCATCTTTATAAAGCTTTAAATCAAAGCTCTGTGGGGTTTGAGCTATATAAAGAGTTTTTCTGTCGGGCGTGCTTACAATCTCATTTTGCTCATTTACAACCTTAATGGTGTCCTTGGCTGGCATACAGAGTGCACAGGCGCCCTTTTTTAAGGTTTCATTATATATTTTATCTATAAGCTTGCTTGTTATAAGCACCCTTGCGGCATCGTGAATCATCACTACATCGCATTTATCGTCTACTTCTTTTAAGGCATTCATTACAGAACCTTGGCGGGTTGTATTTCCAAGTGTAATTTTAACCATTTTAGAGAGCTTTAATTTTTCTATCAGAGCCTTAATATCGTTTATAATATCCTCTGAGGTTACAATTATAATTTCGTCAACGCAGGCCGCTTTATCTGCAGCCAAAAGAGGATATGTTATTGCCTCTTTAGAGTTTAGCTTATACATTATTTTATTAATGCCGCCCATTCGGCTTGAAGAGCCCGCTGCCGCTAAAATTATACTTGCGCCCATTTTTACACCGCCTTATATCTTTTTAAGTTTAGCAAAATTTGCCATTATTTTTTTGGTTCCAACCCTATCAAAGCTAACCTCTACCAAGGTGTCGTTTGCCATTGCTGTCATTGAAATTACAAGTCCATTTCCAAAAACTCTGTGATTTACGCAGTCACCCACCTTATAATCAAGGGAGCTTACTGTTTCTTTTGATTTTGGTTTTTGAGAACTTATCCCAAATGATGCGCCGCCGCTAAATGACGGCGTGCTCTTTTGTGAAAAAGAACTCGAAAGGCTTCCTAAATAGCCGCTATCATAGCTTTTATAGCTGCCAAACGGTTCAGAGCTATCAAGCCAGGACGAATTATCAACTGTAACATTGTTAATTATCTCTTTATAATCATCGGGGATTTCCTTTGCAAAGCGCGAAATGGGATTTCTTTGAGTTTTGCCATAAACCATACGGGTTTGACAGCTTGTAAGGAAAAGCTTTTTTCTTGCTCTTGTAACGCCAACATAGGCAAGGCGTCTTTCTTCCTCAATTTCGCTTGTTATTCCGGCGCTCATAGCACTTGGGAAAATTCCCTCGTCCATACCTACTAAAAATACATTATTAAACTCAAGTCCCTTTGCTGAGTGAATTGTCATTAAAACGACAGTGTCGGCATCGGCATCGTAGTT
>JAFSGZ010000024.1 GCA_017440545.1 Oscillospiraceae bacterium | reverse complement strand
TCTGACTTTGTTGAAATGTTTGTAGGTGTTGGTGCTTCTCGTGTGCGCGACCTATTCGAGCAGGCAAAGAAAAATGCCCCCAGTATTGTGTTTATAGACGAAATTGATGCTGTAGGTAGACACAGAGGTGCAGGCCTTGGCGGCGGACACGACGAAAGAGAGCAAACCTTAAACCAGTTGCTCGTTGAAATGGACGGCTTTGGAATAAATCAAGGCGTTATTGTTATTGCAGCAACAAACAGACGTGATATATTAGACCCCGCTCTTTTAAGACCTGGCAGATTTGACAGAGAGATTGCTGTAGGCTATCCCGATGTCAAGGGCAGAGAGGCTATTTTAAAGGTGCACTCTAAAAACAAGCCCCTTTCCCCCGATGTTGACCTTAAGGTTATTGCACGCTCTACAACCGGATTTACAGGCGCAGACCTTGAAAATCTTATGAATGAAGCAGCCCTTTTAGCCGTTAGAAACGGACGAAAGGCTATCACCGAAAAGGATATTGAAGAGGCAACAATTAAGGTTGTTGCAGGTACAGAGAAAAAATCTCGTAAGGTTACCGAAAAGGATAAACGCATCACTGCATTCCACGAGGCAGGACACGCAATTTGTATGTACAACCTCGAAACTCAAGACGATGTTCATCATATTTCAATTATCCAAAGAGGTATGGCGGCAGGCTTTACTATGTCGCTTCCCGAGCAGGATAAAACCCATATGAGCAAAACCGAAATGTATGAAACCATTGTAGGTCTTCTTGGCGGCAGAGCAAGTGAACAGCTCACCCAAGATGATATTTGCACCGGCGCTTCAAACGATATGGAAAGAGCAACCGCTATTGCAAAGGCAATGGTTACAAAATACGGATTTTCAGAAAAGCTCGGACCTATGGTTTACGGTCACGACGACGGCGGCGAGGTATTCCTTGGTAGAAGCGTTTCACAGTCACAAGGATATTCTGAGGCTACTGCACTTGAAATCGACCGCGAGGTTCGCTCAATTATCGACAAAGCTTATGCGCAGTCGCTTTCTATTCTAAAGGATAATGACGACAAATTAAATCTTGTTGCAAGCTACCTTTTAGAACACGAAAAAATGGACAGTGCTGAATTTAAGTCACTTATGGAAAAGGGATTTGTTGAAAAAGCAGAAGAGATTTCCGAGGTTGAGGAAACTATAAATTCAGATAACGTTTTAGATAACGAGCAAGGTGCTGAATAATAAAATAAAAACTCCCCGATTTTATCGGGGAGTTTTTAAACGGATATAAAGATTTTGGAGGAACAAATGGAACGACGCAAACCATTTATGCAGAATGTTCGCAAAGGCGGGCCTTCTACACTATTTGATATTAAAGTAGTATTATGCTACCTTTTAAACAGCCTTGATGCCCCCATCTCTGCTGACGATTTATTTTTAATAGTTCAGTCCGAGCAGCTTATAAACTATTTTGAGCTTATGAGTGCAATAAGCGAGCTGTGCAAAGGCGGACAAATTGAAACAAGCTTTAATGAAAAGGGTGAGGAATGCTACGCTATTTCAAAGCACGGGGCAAGCCTTGTTGCCGATTTAGAGGCATCTATTCCTATGAATTTAAAGCACCGTGTTGTTTCGGCAGCAATTAGAATGTTTGCATTTAAGCAAAATGCAAAGGAAAACAAGGTTCAAATAACCGCCTCTGAAAATGGTGGCTATATATTATCGGTTGAAGTTCCCGGTATGCCCGAACCCCTTTGCAAATTAAGCCTATATTTTGCCGACAGAATTCAGGCAGAGGTTGCTAAAGATAATTTCCTTGAAAACCCCACATTAGTTTACACCTCGGTTTTAGTTGCTCTTACTGGTGACCGTGCCACCTTAATCACCGCTCTATCCGACATAGCTAACTTAAGATAAAAAACAAAAGCAGACAATTTTACTTGTCTGCTTTTTATTATATATTACATTTTCTTATACCTATTTTATTGTTAAACACATATACTTAAATCTACGGGTACTATTTTAAAGTTTAAGTCAAAGCCTTAGTAGAACTTTGGACTCACCTCTTTCAAGTTTCTTTTATATATTAAATTTTGCTTTTTAAATCAAAATATTAGTGTTTCTGCTTTTTTATATTGAGTCAAAGCTTAATAAACCTTTGGACCCACCTCTTTCACTAAGCTCTATTGATTTTTTAATTTTAATGTTTTATACTGCCTTTTTAGTTGTGCATTGGACTCACTCCGTTTTTTTATTTTTTCTCAAGCCTCGATAGAATTTGGTGCTTTTGAGTAATGTACATTGGAATCTCCTCCTTTTGTATTTTTTACTCATCTACATCCTTTGTTCAACTATATATTAGCATACCTTTAGAGCATTGTCAATAGTTTTTTTAAACTTTTTTCTAAAATTTTATCTATTTTGCTATAAAAATACTGCAAATGGCTCTGCAAAGCCATTTTTTAAGAAACAGTTTTCTAAATCATTCTATTTGTATTTAGATATTGACTATTTTTATTATTTAGGGTAAAATTAATGTGTAAAATATAAAAAGAGAGGAAAGATATAAATGTCAGAAGAAATGACCAATTTCGGACCCGAAATTTTAAATCTTATAGACGAAGACGGCGTTGAGCACGAGTTTGAGCTTTTAGACGAGCTTGACACCGATGACGGCGAGCACTACATCGCTATATTCCCCACCGCTGCAAACGGCGAGGATTACATTGACAGCGACGGTGAGCTCATTATTATGAAAATCGACCGTGACGACCCTGATGAATGCTTTACGCACATTGAGGACGAGGAAGAGTTCAATCGTATTTCAGCAATTTTTGTTGAGCGTCTTTCAGACGAATTTGAATTCTTATATCCCGAAGACGAGGAATAATCTTTAAAAACTTACTGCCTTGTTTGAAACATTACTACTATTATAATCCAACACTTTTACTTTTAGGAAAGCTTCTTTGACAGTGGATTGCAGACCTCCCGTATTTGCGGACGAAGGGAGCGTGAATCTGTCTCGTGGCTATACCGACCCATTCTACAGAATCGGGTTTTATATCGTTGTAAGACGGCAAGGCGGGCAAAAAAATATGCCTCTGACGAATTTCGTCAGAGGCTTTTTTATTTTGCTTTTTTGCGATTGTTATAAACAAACATTGCTATTCCTGCGCCGCAGATTAAAATGTATCCTAAAACGCTGTAAATATCGGGAGTTTGAGAAAATAGAAAGAATCCAAAAATTGCGGCGAATATAACCTGTGAATAGTCATACACCGAAATTTCTTTTGCAGGGGCGTAGAAATAAGCCTTTGTCAGTCCTATCTGACCAAGACAACCGCCACAGCCTGCTAAAACAAGGCAGGCATACTGCTTTAGCGTTATATTCCCTATTCCCGAGAGCATAAAGGGCAGACAGAAAAGGGTTGAGAAAAGCGAAAAGAAAAATATAACTCTCGATCCATTTTCTCCCTTTTGACCGAGCTTTCTAACACAGGTGTATGCAAATCCCGAGCCGAGTGCTCCCATTACTGCAACTATTGCAGGAATGACATCGGGATTATTAAAGCTTGGCTTTATAATCAGAACACTTCCCACAAACGCCACAATTAAGCCGAGTATTTGAACTATATTGGGAAGCTCTTTTAAAAGGAAAATCGAAAATAGAATGGCAAAAAAGGGAGAAAGCTTATTTAGCATATTGGCATCTGCCAAAAGCAGTCTGTCAATAGCATAAAAATTGCAAATCATACCTATAAGCCCCGTTGATGAACGCAAAAGAAGAAACAAAAGATTTTCCTTTTTTGGCACAAAGCTTATTTTTTGTTTTAACATAATCCCTGTTATAAACACAAGCGCAACCGCATTTCTGAAAAAAGCCTTTTGAATTGAAGGCAAATCTCCAGAAAGGCGAACACACGCTGACATTAAGCTAAAGCCGAAGGCGGCAAGTATTATAAAAAGTATGCCTTTATTTTTATTTGATAGTTTCATTTTTAATCCACATCGAGAGCCTCGATGCCCTTTTTAGCCTCAATTTTTGAGTCGCCGTGTTTTACAAACATCATTGTTACAAAAGCGAGTGCGCAGAACACTGCAGCGTAAGGGAAAAGCACCTCATAGGCAGGGCGAGAAAGTCCCCAAACATTTCCAAATACATCCATTAATGTTCCCGAAAGCACAGGTGTTACAATTTGAGCTGCCATTGATGCTGTGTAATAATATCCGGTGAATTTTCCTGTATCTGCCGCACCTGCAAGCTCAACAACCATTGGGAATGAGTTTACATTTATAGTTGCCCAGCCTACTCCTGCAAGAGCGAACAATACAGTCATAATTAAAACCGGCGCACCCTCTCTTATAAATGCAGCGCCAAAGAAGGATGTGAACAAAAGAACTACACCGATTAATATGGTTTTTCTTCTGCCTATTTTAGAAGCAATTATACCTGCAGGGATATAGCAGATAACTGCCGCTGCCTGAGCTATTAAAAGTGTTGTAGAATAGCTTATATTAAGGAAATTTGAAGCATAAACCGAGTATTTTGAGGTTATGGCGTTATAACCTATATACCAAAGTGCAACCGAAGCGAGAATTAAAATAAGTGATGTGAGCTGTGATTTTGAAAGCTTACCCTTTTTATTGGGCGAAGTTTCAGCCTCAGGCTCCAAAAGAGCCGAAGCCTTTTGCATATCGTCTGCCCAGCTTTTTTCGCGAACTGTAAAAACAAACACTAAAAGCGCTGCTAACATTACGCCGCAAACCGTTAAAATATATGCTGTGAAATCTGTTTTGCCTGCCTCACTTGTTTTAAACGGGCCTGCAAGCAATAAAATTATAATACCACCCAAGGTGCCCATTAAATTAATAATAGCATTACCTTTTGAACGAAGCGGTTTTACTGTTATATCAGGCATAAGGGCAACCGCAGGTGAGCGGAAGGATGCCATTGATAAAAGTGATAATAAAAGTATTAACACAAAGCTCCACAAATGGTTTGTAACACCTATTAGAGAAAAAAAGGTAGCGGCACAAACTGTACCTATTACTATATAGGGAGTACGTCTGCCGTATTTTGTGTTGGTACGGTCAGAAAGATTTCCAAAGATTGGGAGCAGGAACACCGCAAAGACATTATCAAGCGCCATAATTGCGCCCGAAAAGCTTTGGGCTAAATCATATTTGTTTGTTAAAATAAGAGGGACGATTGTATCATAAGCCTGCCAAAATGCGCTAATTAAAAAGAATGCAAAACCTGCAAGGATGGTTCTTTTGTAGTTAAGCTTCATAATTTTCTCCTTTATTTTGTTTTACATATTTATTGTATCACATTATTTTACATTTTAAAAGTATAACTTTTACTCTTTTGTTAAAACTAATGGTGTAATTTAAACTTATAAGGAGAAAAACTATGAAAAAATTTATTGCATCTACCATTTCGCTATTAATGCTTTTAACCTTTGCAGGTTGCGGCGATAACAGCGGCGACACTTCTTCTTTAAAAGACGATGTATTTGCACTTGAGAATAATATTTCTGTTATATCTCGAGAGGCAGGCTCGGGAATAAGAAACATTTTTGCCTCTGTTTTTGATTTACTTGATATGAACGATGAGAAAAACGACAGCATTTTCAGCAGTGCCGAAATAGTTGACAGCGAGGGTGCTATACTTTCATCTGTTAAAAAGAACAAGCACGCTATTGCTTATATCCCCTTAAGTCATATAAATGACAGTGTCAAGGCATTAAAGGTTGACGGTGTTGAGCCGACAATAGCCAATGTAAAAAACAAGACCTACAAGCTTTCGCATCCCGTTAATGCTGTTACTAAAAAGGATACCGACCTTAAAATTAAGGACTTTTTAAATTTTGTACTTTCTAAAGAGGGTCAGCAGATTATCACAGACAGCTCACTTGTTTCGGTGGACAACACACAAAGCTTTAAAACCGAAAACCCTGAGGGCACCCTTAAAATCCAGTGTTCAAGCTCGGCTTTGAATGTTATTAAAAAACTTAAAGACGAGTATATGAAGCTTAACGAAAAGCTCAAAATTGAAATAACCGATTCAAACTCTACAAATGCACTTTCAAAGCTACAAAGTGGAGAATGTGACATAGCATTTATTTCTCGCGGACTTTATAAGAGCGAAAATGGTGACTATGCACTTACACTTGTTGCAAGCGACGCCGTTGCATTAATTGTAAACAAAGAAAACAGCGTTTCCGATATTAAAAGCAGTCGTGTAACCGATATTTTTAAAGGCACAGTTAAAACCTGGAACGATGCTG
>JAFSGZ010000023.1 GCA_017440545.1 Oscillospiraceae bacterium | reverse complement strand
GTCTTCCCTTAAATCTTTAAGACGCATAACTTCATCCTTTCAAGATTTTATATAGTTATTATATGAAATCTCGAAGTGAGATATTGACAATTATCTCATAATGTGATAGTTTATAATAGCGATAGAAATTATTACAGGGAGATAAGCAAATGGATACAGTTTTATGTTGGTGCTGTGAAAATTATCAAGTTGTATTTAAGCATACGACAGAGAAGGGGCTATGTGTGCACCGAGAAGAAATTATATGGGGAAATAACACGGTGTGCGAAGAATTTATTATAAGAAAGGGGCTTTACACAAAGCGAAAAATCCCCGATTACTGCAAAAATTACAATAATAAAAAATAAAAAGTAAAAAGTAAACTTGCCTTTAGCAAAAGGCGGTTTTTGTTGAATTGTATACAGATATGTGTTATAATAAAACAAAAATAGTGTATAGGAGTATATTGGTATGGCAAGAGAAATAAGATGTGCAGAGTGCGGAGCAAAGTGCTTTGATACTGATAGCTACTGTCCTAAATGTTCTGCCTCAATTTCGGTGAAGGATATAAAAAAAGATGATATGCTTGAGGGCATTGAAATTGAAAAGTGGAAAAAGTTTATAGATGATAAATCTGTGGATTATATCGAGATTTTCAGAAAAAACGAGAACAAAAAGTTTTTTGCGAGCTTTAATATATGGGCGTTTTTGTTTGGCTCAAGCTGGGTGTTCTATCGCAAGATGTATCTTGAGGGGATAATAACAGTTCTCCTTGAAATGCTTGTTATTATTTTATGCGCTTTCCTTAAAGGCCCGCTTATGCTTGCAATTTTTCCAATCGTAATTATATTTAAGATGTTAGTTGGCGTGTTTGCGCACTGCGTTTACAGAAATTACGTCAAAAAACAGTTATCTAAGGGTGAAAACAGCGACAAAAAGGGTGGAACGTCGTTTGGTGCCGTGATTATTGCAGCATTAGTAACCTCACTGTTTGCTTCTTTAGTAATCTGGCCACTTGCACTGAAGATAATCGTTACTCGCTAAACAACTAATTGTTAAACGTTAAAAAGGACTTGGGATTTATCCCAAGTCCTTTTTATGTATTAGCTTTTACATTATCATAAAGAACAGAACCGAAAATACGGCGATTTGCAAAATGCAAATTAATGAGAGTGTTAAGAATATCTTTCTGTACTTTGTTTTACTGCGAAGTGCTAAAATTAAGAACAGAATTAAAAGTCCAAGCGGAATTATTCCGAAAATGAATATGAGCAAAAAGCCCGAAATAAGCATAGTTGTATTATCGTCGAACAAAGGGCGAGTTTCAGGAGAATTTCCTAAAGCCAAATCTAATGTAGAGAGCGACTCTTCATCGGTTATTTCATAAACGGTTACATTTTTCTCCGCTATCATAGAGAAATCAAAACCGTGTATAAATTCAATTCCGGCGGTGGCATAGTCTAAATAGTAATACTTGTCGTCTTGCTTGAAAACAACGCCCAAATCAACTTCGACGTCACCGTCAAAAAATTGGTACATAATATTATAACAGTCATATTCCGAGTCCTCGGAAACTAAAATAGAGGTCTTGTTCTGAAGCAGATTTTGAAGATTAAAGGTTAGATCTTCATCATATAAATAAACGGTTGTAACCTTTCCCTCAATAGCGTTTTGGTAATGTTTGTAATAATACTCATTTATATATGTACAGTAAACAGAGGTGTTGTTATTTAAAAGGTAGTTTGCCTCTAAATAAAACTCTGAGTCGTATGGCGTGATGCTCATAGCCTTAATTTTTTGTTTTTGCTCTTTTGTGAGCGTCACTTCTATGGGCTCTGCATAGTCATTGATGTAAAAATATCGGCTGTCGGTAGCAATGTAACGTGTGCCATTGTAATAAACATAGCTAAAATCGTCGCTGAACGCTACTGTATCATTTGTCTTTGCAAAAGAGGGGACAGCAAAAATGGTCAGGGCAATTAAAACTGAGCTTATAATGCTTAATATCTTTTTCATTTTAATTCCCCCTTAAAGTAGGTTAAGCTTGCGGTCAAGCATATAGTACTCTATTGTGTAAAGTATGCCAATGATAAACACCGTAAAAACAAAAACGCATAACAGAATAAGCGAAGTTATGGGATTATACATATTTTCCGAGAGCGTATCCATTTTGTCTGAAATATAGCTTCCCGAGAAAACAAAGAGAATTTGGAATATACTTGTAAATACCGAATTTGCAACATAGTAAATTGCAATCGCTGTGATAACCCTTGCTTTTTTTGTGATGGTTGAGGCAAATGTTATGCAGTTAAATAAAAACAGCGTTGAAATGGTTGTAATCGAAATGTATAAAAGCACCGCCGCGATTATGTAAATATAAATATAGGCGCCTGTGTGGCTGTAAATTTCAAGCACCGAATCGTGTATCTCATTTAAAAATCTGACTGTAAAAATATCTTTGCTAAAGCCTATTAAAAGTGCTGTCAAAATAGCTGCAAAAATTATAAAAGTGGTGGCGATAGTAAATAAGACCGCCGAAATTAGCTTTGAGTTTAAAATACTTGCGCGCTTAACGGGCAGAGTAAAGGTTAAATAACCCTCGTCGGTGAACAGATTTTTGTAAAAGCGAATGAAAATCATAACAACCGAAAATGCCGAGAAAACGCCTATTCCCATAATGGCAACAAATATGGCGATGATAGTAGAGGCTCTTAAAATCGGGGGAATGTTATTGTCGCTTATGGCAATAGGAATTGAAAATCCTGCCGCAACGCCGAGACCGAGCGAAATTATCGCCGCAATCCACCAGTATTTAAAAAGTGCCTTGAAATCGTGTTTTAAAAGCTTACCTAACATTTAAACACCTCCCTGAAAATAGCGTCGAGCGATTTTGAGTATTTTGTTCTTGTCGCGTCGGCGTTTCCGCCCATAAGAATTTTACCGCCGTAGGTCATAAACAAAAATTCGTCTAAAACCTGCTCAACATCTGTTATAAGATGGGTGGTGATTATAATTGAAGCCTCGGGATTGTAGTTTGAAATAATTGTGCCGAGTATGTAGTCCCTTGCTGCAGGGTCAACGCCGGCAATAGGCTCGTCGAGCAAATAAAGCTTTGCATCGCGCGACATAACGAGAATTAACTGAACCTTTTCCTTAGTTCCCTTTGAAAGCGAGGAAAGCCTTGCGTTTTTGTTAATTGAAAGGTCAGAAAGTAGCTTTTCGGCGCGGTCAATGCGAAAATCGCTGTAAAATTCGCTAAAGTATTTAAGTAAATCTTTAACCTTTAGTTTAAAGTTAAAATACGGCCTTTCGGGAAGATAGGAAACCACCGCGGCAGTTTTTTCGCCAACCTTTTGGCCGTCTACATAAATTTCACCGCTGTCTGCCTGCAATAGCCCTGCAATAAGCTTTATAAGTGTCGACTTACCGCAGCCGTTTGGTCCAAGAAGTCCCACGATTTTGCCCGCAGGTACAGAAATAGAAAGACCGTTTAAAACAGGAGAGTTTTTCTTATAGCATTTTGTAATGTTTTTAATTTCTAAAATGTTCATAGCTCCGACTCCTTGATTATGGATATAAGCTCGTCTTTTGTAAGCGAGAGGGCGCTCACCTTTGTTATAAATTCAGCAGCATATTTCTCCGCAAGGCTTTTGCGGCATTTTTCAATAACCGTGGTATCGTCGGTTAAAAAGCGACCAAGGGTGCCCTTTGAAACAAAGATCTTTTGGTTTTCAAGCTCGGAAAAAGCGTGCTGAACGGTGTTTGGGTTAACTGCTGCCTCAAAGGCAAGCTGTCTGACGCTTGGAATTTGCTCAGAGGGAGCATATTTGCCCGATAAAATTAGAATGGTTATCCTTTCGGCTATCTGCAAATACACTGCCTTGTCCTGTGTAAAGGACCAAGCCATTTAATCACCCCATTAATTATATTTGTACTACTGTACTACCACAATAGTACACCAATATCCATAAAATGTCAATATTTTATTACAAAACAAAAATTGCCAAAAAGTCACAAAGATTCGCATGGTTACTTGTTTTGGTACATAATATATGATATAATAAAGATGACATATTAATGTCAAAAATTTTCAGGCAGTGATAACAACGGAGGAATTTGTATGAATTTTATAAAGCCTATTGCAGAGTTTGATTTAATAAGTTTTGGGGAGGTAATGCTCAGACTTTCACCGCCTGATAAAGAAAAAATTTCGCAAAGCGAGGTTTTTGAGAAAAACTGCGGCGGCTCGGAATTTAATGTTGCATCAGGTGCGGCAAACCTTGGTATACGCTCTGCTATTGTAACAAAGCTGCCAAAAAACAAATTGGGTCATTTTATAGCAAGGCGTATCAGATATGGTACAGTTTCTGATGACTATGTTGTATGGGATGACAGCGATACTAAAAGACTGGGAATTTATTATTATGAAAGCGGCGTATATCCGCGCAAGTCTGCGGTTGTATATGATAGAGCGGCTTCTTCTGTCTGCTCGCTTGAGCATTCGGAAATTCCTGATGATATTTATGAAAAGACACGAATATTTCATATAAGCTCTATTTCCTTGGCGCTCGGTGATAAGCTCAGGCAGACTGCTATTGAAATGATTAAAAAAATGAAAAACAGTGGCGTAGCAATAAGCTTCGATGTTAATTATCGTGCGGCCTTGTGGAGTGAACAAGAGGCAAGAGAGCTTATAACGACAATACTCCCTATGGTAGATTTATTGTTTGTTTCAGAAGAAACCTCAAGAAGAATGATGCAAAAGCAGGGTACCCTTGATGAAATAATGAAAAGCTATGCAGATGAGTATGGCTGTAAAATAGTTGCAACAACACGCCGAGAGGTCGTAAGCCCTACAAAACACAATTTCGGCTCAAGAGTGTATTTTGATGGAAAGTTTTACGAAGAGCCTCACTATAAAAATATTGAGGTTATCGACCGCGTAGGAAGCGGCGATGCCTATGTTGCAGGAGTGCTCTATGGAATACTTTCGGGTGGAAGCATAGAGGACGCTATGGCATACGGAAATGCGCTGAGTGCCATTAAAAACACCGTGTCAGGAGATATGTCAATAAGCTCTATTGAAGAGGTTGAGTCGGTTATTGAATCTCACAGAGCAACAGGTATACAGGATGAAATGGTAAGATAAATAATAATCTTTCGCTACATAAAATAAAAAGGAAACAGCTGTACTGTTTCCTTTTTTATTATTTTGCCTGTAATCTTAAAAAATTTATAAACTATATGTAAATTATAAGCTATTTATACAAATAGTAAAATAGCGTAGGGGACGTATTCGCTGTATTGATAGCAAAGCTAAAGGCGCACTCGTTTAATGAGTGCGCCTTTACACAGCCTTTTGAAAGATACTGTAAAATTTTATTTTAAAAGTGAATTTAAGTACTCCATTTTTTCGCTCGTTGGGGTTGGGGTGTCCTTAAGCTTAAACTCAAGTCCCATATTTTCATACTTCTCAATGCAGAGGTTGTGAAAGGGGAGAAGCTCAACCTTTTTGATGCAGGGGTATTTTTCTTTGAGCGAGTTTATGTGCTCAATGGACATTTCGTTGTCGGTAAATCCTGGGATAATTACGCGGCGGATATATGTGTCAATATTTTGCTCGTTTAGATAGCTTAAAAATTCGATTGCCTTGTCAAGCGACATACCTGCGTTTTTCTTGTAGCTTTCATTGTCGTAATATTTAACATCTAAAAGCACTAAATCTATTAGAGATAAAAGCTTTTTTATTTTATCATTTAATATGCAGCCGCTTGTGTCGAGCGCTATATGAATACCCGCAGCTTTAAGCTTTTTGCAGATTTCAATTAAAAAGTCGGGCTGCATAAGCGGCTCGCCGCCCGAAAAGGTGACACCGCCTGTTTTGCCGTAATACACCTTAAAGCGAATGATTTTTTTAAAAAGCTCATTAACGCTTATGGCTTCGCCCCCGTCAAAGCCGAGGGTTTCGGGGTTGTGACAGCAAATGCATCTGAGAGGACAGCCCTGCATAAATACGACACTTCTAATGCCAGGTCCGTCAACGGTGCCAAGGCTTTGAAAAGAGCTTATTTTGCCTATTTTAGACATAAGGCTTCCTCCTTTAAAACTAAATCGCCCGAGCTTTTTGCGCGGGCGATTTTTAAAATTACCTATACAGCCTCGTGGAATGTTCTCGAAATAACCTCACGCTGCTGCTCTTTTGAGAGCTTGCAGAAGTGAACGGCATAGCCCGAAACACGAATAGTAAGGTTAGGATATTCCTCGGGGTTTTCATAAGCCTTCATAAGAAGCTCTCTATTCATAACGTTTACATTGAGGTGGTGTGCACCGTTTAAGAAGTAGCCGTTAAGAATAGAAGCTAAGTTATCAATTCTTTCCTCTTTGGTTTTACCAAGAGCATCAGGAACGATAGAGAAGGTGTTTGAAATACCATCGCGAGCATCGCTGTAATTAAGCTTTGATACAGAGTTGAGCGAAGCGAGAGCGCCGTTTGTTTCACGGTTGTGCATTGGGTTAGCACCGGGAGCAAAGGGCTCGCCTGCCTTTCTGCCATCGGGTGTTGAGCCGGTCTTTTTACCGTAAACAACATTTGAGGTGATGGTGAGAACAGAAAGTGTATGCTTTGCGTTTCTGTATGTCGGAGTCTTTTTAAGCTCCTCGCTAACCTTGTGTAAAAGGTCGGTTGCGATGTTGTCAACGCGGTTATCATCGTTGCCGAATTTGGGGAAGTCACCCTCGGTTTCAAAGTCAACGATAAGTCCCTCGTTGTTGAGAATAGGTTTAACCTTGGCATATTTAATTGCCGAAAGTGAGTCAACAATTACAGAGAAGCCTGCAACGCCGAACGCCATAAGTCTTTCAACCTCGGTGTCGTGAAGAGCCATCTGAATTTTCTCGTATGCATATTTGTCGTGCATATAGTGAATGCAGTTCATTGTGTTAACATAGAGCTTGCAGAGCCACTTAAGATAAACATCAAAGCGGTCCATAACCTTTTTATAGTCGAGAATATAGTCGTCCATAACAGGCATCTGAGGACCTACTTTGGTGCCGAACATATTGTCAACACCGCCGTTTAAGGTTAAGAGTAGAAGCTTTGCAAGGTTTGTACGAGCGCCAAAGAATTGCATCTGCTTACCAACCTTCATAGCCGATACGCAGCAGGCAATAGCATAGTCGTCGCCGTAGTCAACTCTCATAACGTGGTCGTTCTCATACTGAATAGCGTCTGTTTCAATAGAAATCTCGGCGCAGAACTTTTTAAAGTTATCAGGGAGTCTTTGGCTCCAGAGAACTGTGAGGTTAGGCTCGGGAGCGGGACCTAATGTTCTAAGTGTGTTGAGCACACGGTAGGATGACTTTGTAACAAGTGTACGGTTGTCAAGACCTGTACCGCCGATGCTCTCTGTAATCCACATGGGGTCGCCGCCGAAAAGGTCGTTATACTCGGGTGTACGAAGGTGTCTTGCCATTCTGAGCTTTAATACGAGCTGGTCGAATAACTCCTGAGCACCCTCTTCATCGAGTATGCCTCTCTTAATATCTCTTTCAATGTAAATGTCAAGGAATGTAGATGTTCTGCCAAGTGACATAGCAGCGCCGTTTTGCTCCTTGTTTGCGGCAAGGTAACCAAAATATAACCACTGGAATGCTTCTCTTGCATTTGTAGCAGGCTTTGAAATGTCATAGCCGTAGCTTGCAGCCATCTCTTTTAATCTTTCAAGAGCAATAATTTGTTTTGAAAGGTCCTGCAAGGCGTGAATGGTTTTTTCATCCATAACAGAGTCAGCCAAAGCTTTTTTGTCAGCAATTTTTTGTTTGATGAGAACATCAACACCGTAAAGTGCAACTCTACGATAGTCGCCGATAATTCTTCCTCTGCCATAGGCATCGGGGAGACCTGTTAAAAGTGCGCAGTGTCTTACAGCCTTCATTTCGTCGGTGTATATGCTGAATACGCCGTCGTTATGGGTTGTTTTGTACTTAAAATGGTCCTCGATTTTTTGTGAAAGCTCATAGCCATAAGCCTTACAAGCCGAGCGAGCCATTCTGATGCCGCCAAAGGGGTTTACACCTCTTTTAAGGGGCGCGTCTGTTTGAAGACCAACGATGATTTCGTTTTCTTTATCAAGATAACCGGGCTTGTAACCGCAAATAGATGAAACGGTTTCGGTATCAATATCTAAAACGCCACCGCGTGCGCGTTCTTCCTTTAAAAGCTCTTGAAACTTACTGTTAAGAATCTTTGTTCTTTCGGTAGGGCCGCACAAAAACGAAGCGTCGTCGGTGTATGGTGTGTAGTTGTGTCGGATAAAGCTTCTTACATTAATGGTTTCTGTCCAGCTTGCGCTTTGGAAACCTTCCCATGCTTTAAAATCCATAATTTTTACCCTCCTATATTAAATATTGCTATATGAACTCACTTTAAGGGTGAGGTAGCTTGCATAAAAAACTGTATATAGGTGTATTTCTATACCTATATCACATCTATCATACCATATATGGCGTATAATTGCAACAACGAATAAGCAAAATTTAATAAAAATATTTTTATTACCAAATTAAATTTTTTGGTAAAATGGCATAAAAACAGCTATCTGTGTTTGTAATCACTGCCCAAAGAGGTTATAAATTGATTATTTTTTCTAACATCACTAAGGCGCTGTCTTAAATCTGCCTCACAATGTATAAATTTGCTGTAGGGCGCAAGAGCGTCCTTTTCCATCTTTGTAAGTGAATTATAATATTCATTATCTGACATTGCAAATTCTTCCAAATTTTTGTATTTCATAAAAAAATCCCCCATTTGTTCATTTTCACCTAAATTATATGAACAAACGGGGAATTTATTCTTTTTGTTTTTAATTTGTTGTTATTTAATTTCTCTGCTCTCGTGACAGCAAAGGTAAATAATTTGCATATCGCAAGATAGTCTTGAAATAATTTCGGACACCTTTTTCATATGCTCCTTGTCAAGCGAGATAAAGGGGTCATCCATAATTATAAAGGGCTTGTCGTTTTCAAAAACAACACTTATTAAGGATAGTCGCATACAAAGAGAAACAACGCTCTTTTGTCCCATACTCAAATGCATTTCGCTGCGGTTTTCGCCGTGCTGCTCGTAGAAAATGGAGAGGTCCTTGTCTACGAAAAATTTATCGTCAAGGCTGTCACTTATTTTAAATAAATTTTCTAAAAACGCCTTTTCAACCGGAGAGAGATACCTTTTAATTAAATTCTCCTCGGCAGTTTTTAGGTGATTTAGCGTAAGAGATAAAAGCCTGTGTTCCTCTGTTAAAGCGGCAATTTGCTCGGTTTTGAGCTCTATTAATGCCTCGGTTTCGCTCATAGCCTCAAGAGAGCGCTCGTCATCTGAAATGAGCTTGTCTAAAAGTGAAAGGTTTTGGCGGTATTCTGATAAAGAAAGCTCAACCTGCTCTTTAGAAAGGGCGCTTTTTACATCTTCGCTAAGTACAGCCTGATTTTTGCTTTCAAAATCATTAATTTTAACTTTTAGCTCTGCCTCTTTTTTCTCTAAAGTTTTTAAGTATTCAAAATCTTTGATAAGCTCGTTTGAAAGCTCAAATAAATTTTGACTCTTTAAGGCATATTTTTCTAAAAAGAGAGAAATTTTTTGGTCTAAAGTCTTAATTTCATTTAAAAGAGAGGCGCTATTACTTTCTTTTTCTGACCTTTGGTTTAATAGGGTTTTGTATAAAATCAAGTCCTCTTGAAGCTCTTTAAATTCGGATAAAATGTCTTGTCCAAAATAGCCGTAGCCTTTAAGAAACAGAGATATTTCATTAAAGAGAGCCTCTTTCTTAGCTCTTTTGTCGTTTTGCTCTTTAAGCTTGTTTTGATATTCGCCATAAAGCTCGCGGTAGAGCTTTAAATCGGCTAAAAATGAGGAATAAGCCAAAGTAAGTGAGCCGTCCTCGCCGTAGCCGTAATTTGCTAAAAAGCTTTTAACACTTTTTGCAAGCTCGTCGCCGCTTGAGGAAGTTCTTTTAAATGAAAGAACTGCAAAAATTACAAAAATCGCAAAAAATACTGTTGATAAAATAATAAGAGGTATTTTAAATGCGCTTGCAAGAAAAAGGGCACCTAAACCAGATAAAAGCGAAAGAGCGCCGAAAACTACAAAAAGGAAAATAGGCACCTTTTTGTCAGAACCCTTTTTTGTGCCTAACATCATATTAACATTTTGCTCAAGCAGCTTTAATGTATTCTCGTCGGGAAGCTTTCCTTTAAATGTAGACTCAAGCTTTGTGTAGTTTTGCGAGACTTCAATGGGGCTTTCTTTTAATGAGGAAAAAAGCGAAAGCTTTTGCTCGTAGCTGTTTAAAGTGTCGTCGTCAATGCCGCTTTTAAAGCGTTCGCTTAAAGCTTTAAGCCTTTCTTTGTTTTTCTCTGAAAATTCGCTTGATGAGAGCGCCGCATCGGCAGCGCTTTTATTTTTTATAAGCGACTGAAATAAAGCTATCTCCTGCTCACTTGGGATAGACTGCGGATATTTTTCGCAGAGCGTATTTTTTGCAGAGTCGTTTTTCTCAAGTTCGCTTAAAAGCTCGTCGTAGTTTTGCTTTTTAAGACGGACAAGCTCTTGTTTTTGAAGCTTTCTTTCTTCTTTTTCAAGAGCCGAAATTTTATCTGTTAATCCTGCACGCTCGCTGTATTTTTGCGAAAGCTCAAAGGAAATGGTTTTTAAATTTTCAAGACGGGAATTAAGCGAAAAAAGCTCGTCGTTTAGCCTGTTTATTTCGCCGCCCTTGCCGCGAATGGCTTTTAAAGCCTTTATTTTATTTTCTAAAATTTCGCTCGCCTTTTCAAAGCCGACGCCGTCGTTTTCTAAAAACTCTCCAAGACTTTTTGATATGCCTGCAGTTTTAAAGCTGTCAATGTCATTAGAGTCGATAAAGAGGGTTTTCTCAAAGGTTTCCTCGTCAACCGAAAAAACGCTTTGACCAATATTTCCCTCAAAGCCGTCAAAAAGACTCCCGTTTTTGTAAACGGTGAGGCTGTCGCGCACCTCGCTCTTTTTGTCAAAAAAGCGCTCGATTTTATAGGTGTCGCCGCCCATTTCAAAAACTAAATTACCGCCGAATTTGCCGCTGTTAAAGGGGTAGTAGTGGCGTCTGTCGTTAAATTTTTTAGCGGCGGTGTCAGAGGGAAGTGAATAAAACATAGCCTTTATAAACGCCGCAAGGGTGCTCTTTCCAAAGCCGTTTTGTCTTAAAAGTGAGGTGAGGTTTTTATTAAATTCAAAGCTTTGATTTGAGAGGGTGCCGAAATTTTCAATGTAAGCCGAAATCAAATGCATAGCTACACCTCCTCGCCCATAAGGGCTTTAAGTCCAAGCGAAATAATTTTGTTCTTTTCGTTTTCGCTTAAAGCATTGTTTTCTGAAACCGAGCGGACAAACTCGCCCTTTAAGGAAAGAGAGTCCTTAAAGTCATCTAAATTAATTTTTGTTGTGGTTTTGTTTTTGACCGACGAGAGATAAAAGTCCATATTTAAAAAGTCTTTTAAATCGCGCTCAAGGAAGGAAGCATCAAATGAAACCTCGCCCTCTAAAATAACACGAACTAAATCCTTAACGGGACATAAAACGCTTTCGCGAACGCGCTTAAAGGCGCTGTAAGAGTCGCTTGTGCCCGAAATGTCAACTGTAATTTCGTGAATAGTACGTTTGGAAAAGGGAACAAATTCGCTTTGTATCTTGCCGTTTTGAATATCTAAAAGCACAAAGCCTTTGCTTCCGCACTCGTCAAAGCCGCGAGGCTCTAAGCATCCGCTGTAAGCGTAAACGCCGCGTAAGTCGAGGCTTCCCGTTTCAAAGCTGTGAATGTGACCGAGGGCTAAATAGTCAATGTTTCTGTCGTAAAGCTTTGAAAGCACAATTTTGTCCTTTCCAACGCTGCTTGACAGCGCACCGTGAAGCATAACAATGTTTGTGTCCTCTTTTTTTAAATCTATTGAGGAATAAAAGGAAAGGGCATTTGCGTCTGTAATTTCACAGCCCGAAATGGTTACGCCCTTAAAATCAAAGCTTTTAAAGCTCTCGTCAAAGGTGATTAAATTTTCTATATCCTCGGTGTAACAGGCACCTGTGTCGTGGTTGCCGCGAAGATAAAAAAAGGTAATTTCAGGACTGTTTTTTATAGCCGAATAGAAAAATTCCTTGTGCTTTTTAAAGGGGGTGTTTGAGTCAAACACGTCGCCCGAAAGAAGAACCGCGTCAACGCCGTTTTGCTTTGCATATTCTATCATTCTGTTAAAGGTAAAAATAAGCTCGTTTTGGCGCTCTGTGCGCTTTTCTAAAAAAAGAGCAGCACTTAACGGTGAGCCCAAATGAATGTCAGCGGCGTGAATAAGCTTCATAGTTTCCTCTCCTAAATTAATGTATAATTATATTATAGATAATAAGGGCTTTAAAATCAAGCAAAAAGCCGTACATATTTTTCTTGATAAAGCTTTAGGTAGATGGTATAATTTTAATATAACATACTCTTTAAAAAAGGGGCGATAAGATGGACTTTGTAAATATCAAAACTCCGCACATAAAGGTAGGGGACACTCCCTTTACAAAAACGGTTTTAATGCCTGGTGACCCTAAGCGCGCCGAGTTTATAAGCGACACCTTTTTAACCGATGTAAAAGTAATAAGCGATGTAAGAGGAATAAAGGCTTACAGAGGAAAATATAACGGCACCGATGTTACTGTAATGGCTTCGGGTATGGGAATGGCTTCTATGGGAATTTATTCTCACGAGCTTTTTAATACTTTCGGTGTGGAAAATATAATAAGAATAGGCACAGCGGGCGCAATTTCAAAAAAAGCAGAGCTTGGCGACCTTGTTATAGGACTCGGCGCCTGCACCGACGGCGGATATGTAACCTCGGCGGTTAAAAACGGCAACTTTGCACCTATTGCAGATTTTTCACTTGTGTCAGCCCTTTTTGAAAGCGCAAAGAAAAACTGTGACGGCAAAAATATATTTGTCGGCAATGTAGCCTCGCAGGATAGATTTTATAATGAAAACACTCTCTCTTGGGAAAAATTCGGCGTTTTAGCGGTTGAAATGGAAGCCGCCGCGCTGTTTTTAGAGGCTCAAATGGCAGGTAAGAAAGCTGCCTGTATATGCACCATTTCGGACTTGGTTTACGACCTTTCAAAAGAGCTGTCAATAGAGGAAAGGCAGACAGGCCTTGTCCGTATGATAAAAACGGCACTCGATGCCGCTGTCACACTTTAAGCTTTTTAGACAGATAAAACATAATTTTATTATAAAAAATAATAAAGATTATGAGTATTTGCTACATTGACAAAAAGTGAGCTGATATGCTATAATTTTATTGTATTTTAAGAAAGCTTTTTAAGGCTAAATTAAACCTTAAATGTCCTATTCGACTGACGGATAAAGTGGAGCACCACGTGGAGTGTAGGATATTATAAGCCGACCGTCTGGGCGCACTTTAACCTATGTGTTTTAGTGCGCCCTTTTTAAGTTTTAGGAGGTATAGTATGAAAAAGATTGGCATCATTATGGGAAGCGATAGCGACCTTCCGATAGTAAAAAAAGCAATCGATATGCTCGATAGCTTCTCTGTTCCTTATGAGGTTCATATTTTCTCGGCACACCGTACACCCGTAGAAGCCGCTGAGTTTAGTAAAAACGCAAGACAAAACGGCTTTGGCGCAATTATTGCCGCCGCAGGAATGGCAGCCCATTTGGCAGGTGCCGTTGCCGCAAATACAACACTTCCTGTTATTGCTATTCCCATCGCCTCAGGCGGACTTGGCGGAATGGACGCGCTTTTATCTTCTGTTCAGATGCCCACAGGTATTCCCGTTGCAACAGTTGCAGTAAACGGCGCAGGTAATGCGGCACTTCTTGCTATACAGATGCTCTCCATTGAGGATAAAGACCTCGCTTTAAAGCTTGATAATAAAAGAAAGAGCGACGCCGAGGCAGTGCTTATAAAAAACAAAAATGTAGAAAACGAGTTTAATAAATAATTTTTATATATAAAGGGGATATACAAAATGAAAAAGGTTTACACAGGCAAAACAAAAGACGTATTCGCACTTGATAACGGAAACTATCTTTTAAAGTTTAAGGACGACTGCACCGGTAAAGACGGCGTGTTCGACCCCGGCGAGAACTCTGTAGGACTTACTATTGACGGCGTAGGCGATGTTAACCTTCGTATGTCAATTTACTTTTTTGAAAAGCTTAAAGAGGCAGGTATTAAAACTCACTATATAAGTGCAAACCTTGAGGACACAACTATGGAAGTTATTCCCGCAAAGGTATTCGGCCACGGCCTTGAGGTTATCTGCAGAAATAAGGCAGTAGGAAGCTTTATTCGCAGATACGGTGAGTATATAGAAGAGGGCGCTGACCTCGACTCTTATGTTGAAATGACATTTAAGAACGACGAAAAGGGCGACCCGCTTGTTACTAAAGACGCTCTTGCAGCTCTTAATGTTATGAGCGAAAAGCAGTACGACGAAACCAAAGATATGACAAAGAAGATTACTAAACTCGTTGCAGACGAGCTTCTCTCACGAGGACTTGTGCTTTATGATATTAAGTTCGAGTTTGGATATAACGGCGATGAGGTTATCTTAATTGACGAAATCGCATCGGGCAATATGCGCGTTTATAAGGACGGCGAGTATATCGACCCCATGACACTTTCAAAGCTCTTTTTTGCCTAAAATTTACAGTGACACTCTTTTTTAAGGGTGTCACTTTAAGTGTTTTTAAGAGAGTAAATAAAAGATAAGGCAAAAAAATTTTTTGGAGGTAAAAATGGGCGGCTTTTTTGGAATAACCAGTAAAACCGACTGCGTTTCCGATGTATTTTTCGGTGTGGACTACCACTCGCATTTAGGTAAATATCGTGCCGGTATGGCAGCAGTAAACAGTGAAATGGGCTTTGAAAGAGAAATTCATAACATTGAAAATTCACCCTTTCACACAAAATTTGACAATATTTCTTCGAGGCTTAAAGGTAACGCCTGCATAGGCTGTATAAGCGATGCAGACACACAGCCTCTTTTAATCCGTTCAAAGTTCGGAGTTTATGCAATTTCAATAGTCGGTGTTATTAATAACGATAAGGAAATTGTAGATAACTATCTTTCGGGTAATTCGGGCATTTTTCAGTGTATGAGCGGAAACCGCGTAAACTCAACCGAGATTATCGCGGCACTAATCGAAAAAAAGGACACCATTGAGGACGGCATAGCCTATGCCGCATCTTTAATTGACGGCTCGGCCAGTATCCTTCTTTTAATGCAGGACGGCAGACTTATTGCCGCACGCGATAAAATGGGAAGACTCCCTGTTATAATCGGCAAAAGAGAGGATGCTATGTGCGTTTCCTTTGAGTCCTTTGCTTTTGAAAAGCTCGACTTTGAATTTGAGCGCGAGCTTAAATCGGGCGAAATAGTAGAGCTTACACACAGTAACATTAAAATTTTAAAAGAGGGAAGCGACAAATGCAAAATCTGTGCATTTCTCTGGACATATTATGGCTTCCCCAATGCAAATTACGAGGGCGTAAATGTTGAAATGATGCGAATGAAAAACGGCGCCATTTTAGCAAAAAACGAAGAGAAAAACGGCACAATGCCAAAGCTTGACTATGTAAGCGGCGTTCCCGATTCGGGCACACCTCACGCCATCGGCTATGCAAATGAGTGCAAAATTAAGTTTGCACGCCCCTTTATTAAATACACTCCCGCTTGGGCAAGAAGCTTTATCCCTTCAAATAGGGAGGAGAGAAACAAAATTGCAAAAATGAAGCAGGTGCCTGTAAACGAGCTTATTAAGGATAAAGACCTTTTGTTTGTTGACGATAGCATCGTAAGGGGCACACAGCTTGGCGAAACGGTTGATTTCCTTTACAGCAGTGGTGCGAGGTCGGTGCACATTCGCTCGGCTTGTCCCCCTATTATGTATAGCTGTAAATATTTAAACTTTGCAAGAAATAATTCGGATATGGACCTTTTAGCCCGTCAGCTTATTTTTGAGTTTGAGGGTGAAGAGGGAGTAAAACATATAGACGAATATGCAGACACAAATACAGAGCGCGGCAAAAAGTTAAGACGTGTAATTTGCGAGAGAATGCATTTTGACTCGCTTGAATATCAGTCGCTTGAGGGTATGCTTGAGGCGATTGGAATAGACAGAAATAAAATATGCACATATTGCTGGAACGGAAAGGAATAGACTATGAAAAATTCACAATCTCAAAGCTATGCAGCAGCAGGAGTAGATATAACAGCAGGTTACAAGGCAGTAGAGCTTATGAAGGCTCACATTGCAAAAACCATCACCTCGGGAGTATGCTCTGATGTAGGCGGCTTCGGCGGTCTTTTTGAGCTTGATGTAGAGGGTATGGAAAAACCCGTTTTAGTCAGCGGCACCGACGGCGTCGGAACAAAATTAAAGCTCGCATTCTTGCAGGACAAGCACGACACAGTAGGTATCGACTGCGTTGCTATGTGCGTAAATGATATTATCTGCAGCGGCGCAAAGCCCCTCTTCTTTTTAGACTATATTGCCTGCGGCAAAAATGTTCCCGAGAAAATCGCTTCTATCGTTTCGGGCGTTTGTGAGGGCTGCGTGCAAAGCGGCGCGGCGCTAATCGGCGGCGAAACTGCCGAAATGCCCGGCTTTTATCCCGTAGATGAATACGACCTTGCAGGCTTTGCAGTCGGCGTGGTTGATAAAAAGAAAATTTTAAAGCCTGAGAGTATGCAGGAAGGCGATGTAATAATCGCATTAAAATCAAGCGGCGTTCACTCAAACGGATTTTCGCTTGTAAGAAAGGTTTTCGGCGTTGGCGAAAAGGATATTTCAGCTCCCCGTAAGGAATTAGGTGGTAAGAGCGTTGGAGAAACCCTTTTAACCCCCACAAAGATTTATGTTAAGCCTATCTTAAAGCTTATCGACGACGTTTGCGTGCGTGCAGTTTCGCACATCACAGGCGGCGGCTTTTATGAGAATATTCCCAGAAGCATTCCCGATGGTTTTGGCGCAAAAATTAATAAAGCATCACTTCAGATACTTCCCATTTTCGACCTTATCGCAAAAGAGGGAAATATCCCCGAAAGAGATATGTATAACACCTTTAATATGGGCGTTGGTATGAGCGTTGTTGTTAAAAAGGAAGATGCCCAAAAGGCATTGGCTTCCCTTAAAGAAAGCGGCGAGGACGCTTACATTATGGGCGAAATCATTAAAAGCGAGGAAAAGGTTGTAATATGCTAAATAAAGTTAAGGTCGCCGTTTTGGTTTCAGGCGGCGGAACAAATTTGCAGGCACTTTTAGACAGCCAGAAAAGCGGCGTTATTAAAAGCGGAGAAATTTCGCTTGTCATTTCAAATAAAGAGGACGCCTATGCCCTCACACGCGCTAAAAACGCGGGGGTGAAAACGGCGGTTGTAGTAAAAAAGGATTTCCCCTCTACAGAGTGCTTTGAAAATGAAATTCTTAGAATTTTAGAAGAGAATAAAATAGAGGTTATAGTGCTTGCAGGCTTTATGTGCATTTTAAGCGAAAGCTTTGTTAAAAAATATCCTAAAAGGATAATAAATGTTCACCCATCACTCATTCCGTCGTTTTGCGGCGAAGGCTTTTACGGACTTAGAGTTCACAAGGCTGCCCTTGATTACGGCGTAAAGGTGACGGGCGCAACCGTTCATTTTGTAAACGAAATTGCCGACGGCGGCGAAATTATAATGCAAAAAGCGGTTGAAATTGAAAAAGGGGACACCCCCGAAATTTTGCAAAAGCGCGTGATGCAAAACGCCGAATGGATAATATTACCAAAGGCACTCCAGAGCGTCTGCAAAAATATTTTAGAGGATAGGTAAAGAAAAATGAATGTTTACGAAACTAAAAATATAAAGGACAGAATTTTCGGCAACGCCTATGTCGGCAGAGGAATTGTAATTGGAAAAAGTGAGGACGGCAAAAACGCCGTTTTTGCCTATTTCATTATGGGCAGAAGCGAAAACAGCCGCAATAGAGTGTTCACCTTAAAAAATAGCGACCTTTTCACAGAGCCCTTTGACGCTTCAAAGGTTGACGACCCCTCGCTTATTATCTATAGAGCAGTTGCCACAAATGAAAATAATACAGTTGTAACAAACGGCGACCAAACCGATACAGTAGTCGAGCTTATGGAAAAAGGCAAATGCTTCAGAGGGGCTTTAAAAACCCGCGAGTTTGAGCCCGACGCGCCAAACTTTACCCCCAGAATCAGCGGTATTTTAAAGTTTGAGGACGATTTTTCTTATGAAATGAGCATCTTAAAGTCACTCGATAGCGAGGGCAGCGCCTGCGCAAGATATCATTTTGATTACCCCTCTAAAAACGGACTTGGCCACTTTATCCACACCTATGTAACAGACGGAAACCCCATTCCTACATTTATGGGCGAGCCCGAAAGGGTTGTAATTCCAAACTGCATCGACGAATTTACAAATGAAATTTGGGAAAATCTTGATGAAAACAACAAAATTTCGCTTTATGTAAGATACGTAAATTTGGAAACAAACGAGTATGTCGATAGATTAATAAATAAAAATAAATAGGAGCTTAAAATGAAAGAGTTTGAACTTAAATATGGCTGTAACCCCAACCAAAAGCCTTCAAAAATCTATATGAAAAACGGCGGCGAGCTGCCTATTGAAATTCTCTGCGGCCGCCCCGGTTATATAAACTTTTTAGATGCCTTTAACGCCTGGCAGCTTGTAAAAGAATTAAAGGCAGCACTTAATATGCCTGCCGCAACTTCTTTTAAGCACGTTTCCCCCACATCTGCCGCTGTAGGTATTCCTCTCTCGGATAAGCTTAAAAAAGCCTGCTTTGTAGAGGACATTGAGGGACTCGATGCTTCTCCCTTAGCCTGTGCCTTTGCAAGAGCCAGAGGAACCGACCGTATGTGCTCATTCGGCGATTTTATTGCCCTTTCAGATGTTTGCGACGAAACCACAGCCCTTTTAATTAAGCGTGAGGTGTCCGACGGCGTAATCGCCCCCGGATATACCGAAAAGGCACTCGAAATTTTAAAATCAAAGCGTAAGGGTAACTACAATATAATTAAAATTGACCAAAATTATGTCCCCGAGGTAACCGAAACAAAAGAGGTATTTGGTATAACCTTTGAGCAGGGCAGAAATAATTTTGAAATTAATAACGCTCTTTTAGAGAATATTGTTACAAATAATAAAGAGCTGACAGAGAGCGCAAAGCGCGACCTTATCGTAGCTTTAATCACCTTAAAATATACACAGTCAAACTCTGTTTGCTATGCAGTAGACGGACAGGCTATCGGTGTTGGCGCAGGTCAGCAGTCAAGAATTCACTGCACCCGTCTTGCAGGCGGCAAGGCTGACACCTGGTTTTTGCGTCAGTGTGATAAGGTGTTAAATCTTCCTTTCTTAGATAGTCTTGGCAGACCCGAGAGAGATAATGTAATCGACGGCTATATAAATAAAAACGAGGAAGATGTTTGCGCCGAGGGCAACTGGCAAAAGTACTTTAAAACTCGCCCCGAGCCCTTAACAGATGATGAAATCACAGCATATTTAAGTGAGATTGACGGCGTAGCACTCGGCTCTGATGCATTCTTCCCCTTTGGTGATAATGTAGAGAGAGCATTTAAGAGTGGTGTAAAATATATAGCACAGCCGGGCGGCTCAATTCGTGACGACCTTGTAATTGAAGCCTGCAATAATCACGATATGGTTATGGCATTTACAGGAATGCGCCTTTTCCACCACTAAAATTTAAGGAGAAACATTATGAAAATAATGGTTGTCGGCTCGGGTGGCCGCGAACACGCAATTATAAAGAAGTTAAGTAAAAGCCCCAAGGTTACAAAAATTTATGCACTCCCCGGTAATGCAGCTATGAAAAATGAAGCCGAGTGTGTAAACATCGGAGCTAAAGATATAGAGGGAATTGTAAATTTTGCAGTAGAGAATAAAATTGAGTATGCGGTTGTCGCCCCTGACGACCCCTTGGTGCTCGGCGCAGTTGACGCTTTAAATGAAAAGGGTATTGACTGCTTCGGTCCTCGCAAAAATGCTGCAATAATTGAAGGTAGTAAGGTTTTCTCAAAAAACCTTATGAAAAAATATAATATCCCCACCGCCGAGTATGAGGTTTTTGAGGATGCAAACGAGGCTTTAAAATATTTAGACACAGCCCCTATCCCCACCGTTATTAAGGCAGACGGACTTGCCCTTGGAAAAGGCGTTATAATTGCCTTTACAAGAGAAGAAGCAAAGGCTGCTGTAAACTCAATTATGAATGAGGGACAGTTTGGCGAAAGCGGAAATAAAATTGTAATCGAAGAATTTTTAGAGGGCCCCGAGGTGTCGGTTTTATCCTTCACCGACGGAAATACCGTAATTCCTATGGTTTCCTCTATGGACCATAAGAGAGCCCTTGACGACGATAAGGGCCTTAACACAGGCGGAATGGGCACTATTGCCCCCAACCCCTATTATACAGAGGACATAGCCGCCGAGTGTATGGAAAAAATCTTCCTGCCCACAATAAATGCTATGAAAAACGAGGGCAGAGAGTTTAGAGGCTGCCTCTATTTTGGCCTTATGCTCACCAAAAACGGACCTAAGGTTATTGAGTATAACTGCCGCTTTGGCGACCCCGAAACACAGGTTGTGCTTCCGCTTTTAGAGGGCGATTTGTTTGAGATTATGCGCGCTACAACCTTTGGCACTTTAAATGAAACCGAGGTTAAGTTTAAAGACGAGTGCGCCGCCTGCGTTGTAATGGCATCAAAGGGATATCCCGAAAAATATGAAACAGGTAAAGAGCTTATCTTGCCAAAGGATATTGACGGCGAAATCTATGTTGCAGGTGCTAAAAACGATGGCGACAAGCTTGTAACAGCAGGAGGCAGAGTTTTAGGCGTTGTCTCGACAGCTAAAACCTTAAAAGAGGCTTTAGATAAGGCTTATAGCATTGTGCCGAGCGTTAAATTTGAAAACGCATTTTACAGACACGACATCGGCAAAAGAGCCTTGATGGCAAAGGAGGGTAAATAAAAATGGTATATCGCATTTTTGTTGAAAAGAAAAAGGGACTTGAACACGAAGCTAATGCCCTTTTAAACGATATAAAGGGCGTTTTAATGATAGACGGCTTACAAAAGGTGCGCGTTATTAACCGTTATGATGTTGAAAACATTGATAAAGAGGTTTTTGAAAACGCCAAAACCACAGTTTTTTCCGAGCCCCAGCTCGACTTTATTTACGACGAGGTTGAAAACGATGCAGATGTAATGTTTGCAGTGGAGTTTCTCCCCGGTCAGTTCGACCAGCGCGCCGATTCTGCTTCGCAGTGCATAGGCTTAATGTCGCAAAAGGAGCGCCCCATTGTTAAAACTGCAAAGGTTTATATGCTCTATGGAAAATTAACTGATGATAACATCAGAGAAATTAAAAAGTATGTTATAAACCCCGTTGAGTCAAGAGAGGCAACCCTTGACACCTTTGAAACCTTAAAGGCACAGTATGCCATTCCCACAGAGGTTGAAACCTTAAATGGCTTTATTGATATGGACAAAGCTGCACGCGCCGAGTTTATAAAGAAATTCGGTCTTGCGATGGACGAGGACGATTTAGAGTTCTGCCAGAGCTATTTTGTAAATGAAAAGCGCAACCCCACCATCACCGAAATTAAAATGATAGATACATATTGGTCGGACCACTGCCGCCACACCACATTTTTAACCACTATCGACAGCGTTAAATTTGAGGACGAGCTTTTACAAAACGCTTATAACGACTATTTAGAAACAAGACGCGCTATAAACAGAACAAAGCCCGTAAATCTTATGGACATCGGCACAATAGCCGCAAAATATTTAAGACAAAACGGTATGCTCGATAAGCTCGACGAGTCAGAGGAAATCAACGCCTGCACAGTTAAAATCGAGGTTGAGGTTGACGGCAAAAGTGAGCCTTGGCTCTTGTTATTTAAAAATGAAACCCACAATCACCCCACCGAAATTGAGCCCTTCGGCGGCGCAGCAACCTGCATAGGCGGCGCAATACGCGACCCACTTTCAGGCAGAAGCTATGTATACGGCGCTATGCGTGTAACAGGTGCGGCAAACCCCTTAAAGCCTGTAAGTGAAACCATTGAGGGTAAGCTCCCTCAAAGAAAAATCGTAACAACTGCTGCCGCAGGCTATTCGTCCTACGGTAATCAGATAGGCCTTGCAACAGGCATCGTTGACGAAATTTATCACGACGGCTATGCCGCAAAGAGAATGGAAATCGGCGCAGTTATTGCTGCCGCTCCCGAAAAAAATGTAAGACGCGAACGCCCCGAGCCTGACGATGTTGTAATTTTGCTCGGCGGTAGAACAGGTAGAGATGGCTGTGGCGGTGCCACAGGCTCTTCAAAATCACACACCTTAGAGTCGCTTGAAAGCTGCGGTGCAGAGGTTCAAAAGGGTAATGCCCCCGAAGAAAGAAAATTACAAAGACTTTTCAGAAATGAAAAGGCTTCAAGAATGATTAAGCGCTGTAACGACTTTGGCGCAGGCGGCGGTTCTGTTGCAATCGGTGAGCTTGCCGATGGTCTTGTAATTGACTTAAATGCTGTTCCTAAAAAATACGACGGCCTCGACGGCACAGAGCTTGCTATAAGCGAATCGCAGGAGAGAATGGCTGTTGTTGTTGAAAAGGAAAATGTTGACGCCTTTATCGCTCTTGCAAACGAGGAAAATTTAGAAGCAAGCGTGGTTGCAAAAGTAACCGCCGAGCCGCGACTTGTTATGAACTGGAACGGCAAGGAAATTGTCAATATTAGCCGCGAGTTTTTAAACTCAAACGGTGCTGAAAAGCATATCGACATTGAGGTTTCAAAGATAGATAATAAAAAGGATGAAACCCCAAAGAGCTTTGAGGACGGCTATAAAAAGCTTGTTGACGACTTAAATATCTGCTCAAAGAGAGGACTTTCCGAGCGTTTTGACTCAAGCATCGGCGCAGGCACAGTTCTTATGCCCTTTGGCGGTAAACACCAGAGAACTCCCATTCAAGCAATGGTACAGAAAATTTCTGTTGAAAAGGCACACACAGACGACTGCTCTTTAATGGCATTTGGCTATAACCCCTTTGTTGCCGATAAGAGCCCCTATCACAGCGCATATTTGGCTGTAATTGAGTCGGTTTGTAAGCTTGTTGCAACAGGTGCAGAATTTAAAGATGTATATTTAACCTTCCAGGAGTATTTTGAAAGACCTAACAAAAATCCTCGCCGTTGGGGTAAACCTATGGCGGCACTTCTCGGTGCTTTCAAGGCTCAGATGGAGCTTAAAATTGCCGCTATCGGCGGTAAGGACTCTATGAGCGGAAGCTTTGAAAACTTAGACGTTCCTCCCACACTCGTTTCATTTGCAGTAACCACAAGCAAAACTGCTCACATCGTTTCGCCCGAGTTTAAAGAGGCAGGTCATAAGGTTTATGTTTTAAAGCCGGAGTTAGATCAAAATAATCTTCCCAAAACCGATAGCCTTACTAAAATTTTTAATAAGGTTACTTCCTATTTAAGAAGCGGCAAGGCGGTTTCTGCTTATACACTCGGACTCGGTGGCATCGCCGAAGCTGTGTTTAAAATGAGCATCGGTAATAAAATAGGCTTTAAGTTTAAAGACAGTGTTTCGCTTGAGAGCATTTTTGAAAACTACTATGGCGCCTTTGTGCTTGAGAGCACAGAGGATTTAGACGAAATCCTACTCGGTCAAACTCAGGAAAAATATTCTATCTGCCACAACGGCGTATGCCTCTGTGCAGACAGCCTTGAAAAGATTTACGAGGATAAGCTTGAAAGCGTTTACCCCTGCAACATAAAAACAGAGGGCAAAAACATTCCTATTATAAGCTACACAGACGGTAAGGTTTCAGCCCCCGCAGTTAAGTGTGCAAAGCCTCGCGTTTTAATACCCGTATTCCCCGGCACAAACTGCGAGTTTGACTCTGCAAAGGCAGTTATGGACGCAGGCGCCGAGGCTGATATATTCGTTATAAACAACCTCACTGCCGACAACACAGCAAAGAGCGTTGAAGCATTCTCACAAAAGGTTAAAAACTCGCAAATCATCTTTATCCCCGGCGGATTTTCAGGCGGCGACGAGCCCGACGGCTCGGGTAAATTCATCACCGCGTTTTTAAGAAACGCCGCAGTTAAAGAAGAGGTCACTTTGCTTTTAGATAAGCGCGACGGACTTATGTGCGGAATTTGTAACGGCTTCCAGGCTTTAATTAAGCTCGGTCTTGTGCCCTATGGTAAAATTATGGACACCGATGAAAACTGCCCCACACTAACCTTTAACAGTATCGCTCGCCACCAGTCGAAAATTGTTCGCACAAGGGTTTGCACAAACAATTCGCCTTGGCTTTCAGAGGTTAATGTAGGCGAAATTTACAGCGTGCCCATTTCACACGGCGAAGGCAGATTTATCGCAAATGATGATGTATTAAAGAGCCTTATTGCAAATGGTCAAATCGCAACACAGTATGTCGATTTCGACGGCAACCCCACAGATGATATTCAGTTTAACCCCAATAATTCAACACTCGCAATAGAGGGTATAGTATCCCCCGACGGCAGAGTAATCGGTAAGATGGGACACTCTGAAAGAATCGGAAACGGCCTTTATAAAAACGTTATCGGCGATTATGATATGAAGCTCTTTAAATCCGCCGTAAAATATTTTAAATAAGATAGGATTTTTATTGACAAAAACCTATAAAATGTGATATTATAATTAAAATAAGTCTTTAAATCGATACGAGATATCGGCAAGATGAAATTATAACATCACGGGGAGTTAAAAAACTCTCAGCTTTGCTATATCAGCCTGCCGTTCTCGGCAGGCTTTTTTTATAAAAAAAGGGGACACAAAACAATGCAAAGCTTTAACCTTAATGAATTTAGAATAGAAGCTCAAAAAATCCTTGCAGATATGGGCGAGGCTTATTCGGGCTTTTTAAATAAAACTATTTTACCCGGTTTTGTTGATGTGCATGTGCATCTTCGTGAGCCGGGCTTTATTTATAAGGAAAGCATAAAAACAGGCACCCTTGCGGCAGCAAGAGGCGGATACAGTGCCGTTATGAGTATGCCAAATTTAAATCCCGTGCCCGATAATATAGATAACTTAAACGTTCAGCTAAAAGCCATCAACAATGACGCTGTAATTTCGGTTTACCCTTACGCCTCTATAACAGTAGGTCAAAAGGGGGAAGAGCTTTCTGATATGGACGCTATGGCACCCTGCACAGTCGGCTTTTCGGACGACGGCAGAGGGGTGCAAAGTAGAGAGCTTATGAAAGAGGCTATGCTAAAGGCAAAGGCACTTGGTAGGGTAATAGTCGCGCACTGCGAGGATAACAGCCTTTTAAACGGCGGATATATCCATGATGGAGAATATGCAAAAATTAATCATCATAGAGGAATATGCAGCGAGAGCGAATATGGCCCTATTAAAAGAGATATACAGCTTTTAAGAGAAACGGGAGCTAAATATCACGTCTGCCACATCTCAACTAAGGAAAGCGTCGAGCTTATCAGAAACGCCAAAAAAGAGGGGCTTGATATAACCTGCGAAACCGCTCCGCATTACCTTATCTTAAATGATATGGATTTAAAGGACGAGGGCAGATTTAAAATGAATCCGCCCATAAGAAGCGAGCAGGATAGACTCG
>JAFSGZ010000022.1 GCA_017440545.1 Oscillospiraceae bacterium | reverse complement strand
TTCCCCTTTACACCAAGATAGAGCTTTAATAAAATTGGGCGCTGCGCCAATTAAAGAGTTTAAAGTAAATGCTTTAAATCGGCATATCGCCAAGATATGCCGATTTTTTGTTTTAAAAGACACTATTAATTTTAATAAACCTACGCCATAAAACCGGAGAATTTATGAAAAAACAATATACGCTTTTATTTGTTTTGAATTTGTGTTTTTGTATTATATATTTAATGGGATTTAAGTGGGAATATCAATTTCCCGATGCACAACAATATGGAGGCCCATTTGTATTATCTTTTGTGCCAATTTTTTTGTTTTATTTGATTTTTTATGGGTGTTTTTCATATGTAAAAACCAAAAAAATAATTATACCAAATTGTTTGCTGTTGTTTTTGTTAATTCCGTTTTTTCTTTGCTGGACATTTATTAGACCTCAAGAATCCAAGGTGTTGTGGTTGAGCTATTTGCCTAAATGTTTAGTGGCGAGCTTTATATCTTTTATTGTTTCATCTATATTTGGATTGATAGCAAAGTCTATATATTTTTTACGAAAAAACAAATAGTTCTAATATCCCATCTCTTTTTAGGAAAGAGAAATTAAATTTAGTAGGTTTATGCCAAAAGAACGGAGAAGTTATGAAAGCTCAAAGTAATGACACTATTGCGGCAATATCAACCGCCACATCGGCGGCGGCTGTTTCGATGGTGAGGCTCTCGGGCGAGAGGGCTATTGAGATTGCCGACAGTATTTTTGTCTCAATGTCGGGAAAGAAAATAAGCGAAATAAAGGGCTATAGTGCGCTGTACGGCGAGGTCTTTGATAAAAAAGGCAAATTCGACACAGCAGTTGCGCTTTTATTCCGTGCGCCCAAAAGCTACACCGGCGAAAATGTTGTAGAGCTTACTGTTCACGGCGGAATGTATTTGGTTAAAAGGCTTCTTCGCGCCGCGCTCGATAGAGGCGCCCGCCTTGCAGAAGCAGGTGAATTTACAAAACGCGCCTACCTAAACGGAAAAATGTCGCTGTCCTCGGCAGAGGCAACGGCGGCGCTCATTTCTGCAAAGGGAGAGATAGAGGCAAAGGCGGCACTCAGAGCCGCAGACGGAAGGCTAAGCCGTCAAAGCGACGAGATAGCACAAAGCTTAGTTACCCTGCTTGGCGAAATTTCAGCCTACTGCGACTATCCCGACGAGGATATTGTTGATGTTTCACGTGAAACACTTATAAAAACCCTCACCGCTGTTAAAGAGGAGCTTTCAAGCCTTACAAGCGGCTTTGAACGCGGAAGCGTTGCCCTTTCGGGCGTTGACACCGTTATTGTCGGAAGTACAAATGTCGGCAAGTCGACCATTATGAATCAGATGTCGGGCTTTGAAAAAAGCATTGTAACCGATATTGCAGGCACCACCCGAGATATAGTTGAGGACACCGTTTCGGTCGGCGGCTTTGTTTTAAAGCTTTCGGACACAGCAGGAATAAGAGAAACTTCCGATGTTGTTGAGTCTATGGGCGTTAAGAGGGCAAAGGAAAGAATAGAAAGCGCCGCACTGATTATTGCGGTGTTTGATAGCTCGCGTGAAATTTCCGACGAGGATAGGGAAATTATAGAGCTTACAAAAGACAAAAACACCATTGCTGTTATAAATAAAAACGACCTTGAAACCAAAAACGATATCGAGCTTATAAAGTCGAGCTTTAAAAATGTGGTTGAAATTTCGGCTATTGATAAAAGCTCGGGCGAGGCACTTGAGTCGGCTATCACCTCGGCACTTAATAAATTTAAGCTTGACGACGGTGCTATGGTTATTATAAATGAAAGACAGTACGACTGCGTCAAGCGAGCGCTCTATGATATAAACGATGCTCTTGCTTCAGCACAAAACGGCGTTGAGCCCGATATGATAGGAATAACCATTGAGGGCGCACTTTCAAGCCTTTATGAGCTTTCGGGCAAGAAAACGAGCGATGCAGTTGTAAATGAGATTTTCTCAAAATTCTGCGTAGGAAAATAAGGGCATTTTAGTAAAAAAAGCCCTTAAAAACCTCTCGATTTGCGGCGTTATTTTTTTATTTTTAATACCCTACATCATTTTGTTAAAAAATAACGGCTGTAAAAGAGAGCTAATTTTAAGAGAAAATGATAGAAATCAGCTAATTTTTAGCCCATGCTAAAATAAAAGAGGAGAAAACAATGAGAGATTATTCGGTTGCGGTTATAGGAGCAGGACACGCAGGTGCCGAGGCGGCATTTGCTGCCGCGCGCTTAGGCGAGAGAACTGCACTTTTTACAATAAACCTTGACGCTATTGCAAATATGCCCTGCAATCCCTCTATCGGCGGAACTGCAAAAGGACACCTTGTTAGAGAAATTGACGCCCTCGGCGGCGAAATGGGCAAGGTTGCCGATAAAACCTTTTTGCAAAGCCGTATGCTAAACCGCGGCAAAGGCCCTGCGGTTCATTCGCTGAGGGTGCAGTCGGACAGGGTAAAATACCACGTCGAGATGAAGCATAGATTAGAGCTTCAGGATAATCTCGATATAATTCAGGCTGAAATTATTTCGGTAGAAAAAAGAGAGGACAAGAGCTTTGTAATCACAACAGCTCTCTTTGAAAAATACACAGCTAAAGCGGTTATAATTTCAACCGGTACATATTTAAAATCAACAATTCACGTCGGTGAGGCAAGCTACTCGGCAGGCCCCGACGGACATCTGGCGGCAAATGAGCTGTCTAATAGCCTAAAGGCACTCGGAGTGACACTTCGCCGCTTTAAAACAGGCACCCCCGCAAGAGTTCATAGGAGAAGTATCGACTTTTCAAAGCTCGAGGTGCAGTACGGCGACGAAAAAATCTCACCAATGTCCTTTGAAACTAAAGGAGAGCTTAAAAACCGCGTGGTTTGCCATATTGCCTACACAAACGCTAAAACCCACGAGGCAATAAGAGAGGGACTTCATCGCTCGCCGCTTTATTCGGGCAGAATTGAGGGCGTAGGTCCAAGATATTGCCCAAGCATTGAGGATAAGGTTGTGCGCTTTTCTGAAAAGCCGCGCCATCAGCTATTTATTGAGCCTATGGGCGAGGACACCGAGGAAATGTATCTGCAGGGAATGTCCTCATCACTTCCCGTTGAGGTTCAGGAGAAGATGTACCGCTCAATAGAGGGACTTGAAAATGTTGAAATAATGCGAAACGCCTATGCAATAGAATACGACTGCTGCGACCCCACCGAGCTTTTCCCAAGTCTTGAGTTTAAAAAGATAGAGGGACTTTACGGCGCAGGTCAGTTCAACGGCACCTCGGGCTACGAGGAAGCCGCCGCGCAAGGTCTTGTTGCAGGTATAAATGCCGCAAGAAAAATAAAAGGTCAGGAGCCTGTTATTCTAAAGCGTAGCCAAAGCTACATAGGCACTCTTATAGATGATATAGTCACAAAGGGCTGCACCGACCCTTACAGAATGATGACCTCACGCTCGGAATACCGTCTATATTTAAGGCAGGACAATGCCGATTTGCGCCTTTTGCCGTTAGGCTATGAGATAGGACTCATTAATAGCGAGCGTTACGAGCGCTTTTTAGTTAAAAAAGAGCAAATAAAGAAAGAAATAGAAAGACTTAATGCCACCGGCGTTGCTCCAAGCGACGAGCTTAATGCTATGCTTGTTTCACGTGAAACATCGCCCGTAAAAAACGGCGCAACCCTTGCCGATTTAATCAGAAGACCGCAAATAAGCTATGACGATTTAAAGCCCTTTGATAAACAAAGAAGTGAGCTTGATGCCGAGGTTTGCGAGCAGGCAGAAATCGAAATTAAATATGAGGGCTATATAAAAAAGCAGGCGGCACAGGTTGAGGAGCTTCATAGACTTGAACAGCGTAAGCTCTCACCCGATATAGATTACTGCACCGTTGAGGGCTTAAGACTCGAAGCAGCAGAAAAGCTAAATCGCATAAAACCGCTTTCGATAGGTCAGGCGGCAGGAATTTCGGGTGTAAACCCCGCCGATGTTGCCGTTTTGATTATCAGACTCGGCTCAAAAGGAGAATAAAATGCGAAATATTGAGGTAAAAGAGTTTGACCGTGCCTTTTTAATAGAAAACGCTAAAAGTATGGGCTTTGAGCTTTCAAAGAGCGAGACAGACAAGCTTGAGAAATACTATTATAATTTAGTAAATTACAATAATAAGGTTAATTTAACCGCAATAACCGAGCCGCACGAGGTCGCTGTTAAGCATTTTATTGACTCTATGTTAATTGCCCGCGCGGATATAAAAAAGAACGCGCGCCTCGCCGATGTCGGCACAGGTGCGGGCTTTCCGTCGGTGCCCTTTAAAATAATAAGACGCGATGTTGATATAACCTTAATCGACAGCCTGAATAAACGCCTTGTGTTTTTAGAACAGCTTCTTTGCGAGATTGAGTTAGAGGGCGAGAGAATACACGCGCGCGCCGAGGAAGCAGGCAGACAGAAAAAGCTCCGCGAGAGCTTTGACGTTGTAACTGCAAGGGCGGTGGCAAGACTTTACGAGCTTTGCGAGCTTTGTATTCCGCTACTTAAAAAAGGCGGCATATTTATAGCTATGAAATCGGGCGAGGTAGATGATGAGCTCAAAGAGGCAGAGCGCGCTGTAAAGGAAATGGGCGGCAAAGTAAAAGAGGTTTTAAGGTTTACTCTGCCCGATGACAGCAGCAGAAGCCTTGTTATAATAGAAAAAACATCGACAACGCCCGACAAATACCCGCGGCAGTCGGCAAAGATTTCAAAAAATCCTCTCATATAATGTAAAAAACGCGGTTTTTGCGCGACCGAAACTTCTTTTAAGGATGAATATTTTGTGATATTCTCTTTTTAAAGGGAGGAATAGAAATGAAAGGCGAGAATAAAGCGTTTTTTAAAGCAAATAGGATAATGAAGATTAAAATCAGCGATATTAGGGTAAACGGCGCGCAGCCGCGCAAATGCTTTGATGAGGACAAAATATGCGCCCTTTCAAAAAGCATTAATGAAAGCGGACTCATAAATCCGTTAACGGTCAGAAAAACACAGAGCGGCTATGAGCTGATTGCAGGTGAAAGACGACTTCGCGCCCTTAAAATGTTAGGGTATAAGGAAGCGCCTTGCATACTTGTTTGTGCAGATGAAAAAAATTCGGCGGTGCTTGCCATCACCGAAAATTTACAGCGTAGCGACCTTAATATCTTTGAAGAAGCCGAGGCAATTTCAAAGCTCATTGATAAATGGGGCGTTACACAAAGCGAGGCGGCTCTGCGGCTTGGTATATCACAGTCGGCAGTCGCTAACAAAATACGCATTTTGAGATTATCTCAAAAGGAGCAGGACTTAATAGTTGAAAACTCTTTAACCGAGCGTCACGCCAGAGCGCTTGTCAGGATAAAAGACGAGCAAAAGCGACTTTGCGCGCTCAAAACGGTGATAAGGCGAAAGATGAATGTGCATCAGTGCGAAAAATTTGTCGAACGCACCTTAAACGGTCAAAAAGAGAATAGAACCAAGATGGTTTTTAAGGACCTGCGAATTTTTACAAATACTATTAATATGGCAATAGATACCATGCGCCGCTCAGGAGTTAAGGTCGAAGCCTTAAAGGGCGAGTGTGATGAGTTTATTGAATATAAAATTAAAATTCCGAAGGTCAAGGTGAGTTAATGGAAAAGTTTGAGGGTAAGGTGTGTGCATTCACAGGACACCGCGAAATCGAAAGAGAAAAGGCTATAAAAACCTTTGAGTTTATTAAGCTGTATCTTGAAAAGCTTATAGTAGAGGAAGGGTACACAATATTTAAGGCAGGCGGAGCTATCGGCTTTGATGCAATTTGCGCCGAGTCGGTTTTGCGCCTTAAAGAAAAATATCCCCACATAGAGCTTCATCTCTATATCCCGCATCTGCGCCAAAGCGCAACCTTTACAGAAAAGCAGAAAAGAGTGTATATGAAGCATATAAACGCGGCGGACAAGCGTTTTGTAATTTCGGAAAAATACACAAGAGGCTGTATGCATACAAGAAACCGCGCCCTTGTTGATGGTAGCGACCTTTTAATCGCCTATCTTACTCAAAATAAAGGCGGTACCTTCTACACAGTAGATTACGCAAGAAAAAAAGGCGTAGAAACCATAAATGTAGCTTAAATTAAAAAGCCGACTTTTTAAGTCGGCTTTTTTAATTTGACATAAGCTTTTATATCCTTTATAATATTTATATAAATTAGTAAAAGGAATAAATGTATGGGAAAAATAATAGTACTTGCAAATCAAAAGGGCGGAGTTGGTAAAACCACCTGCGCTGTTAATATTGCGGCAGGAATTGCCCGCCTTGATAAAAAGGTGCTTCTTGTCGATATAGACCCGCAGGGAAATGCCACAAGCGGAAACGGTGTAAATAAGCGCTCGGTTTCTCTTTCGGCATATGATATGCTCTGCTCGGGTGAAAAAGCTGAGGATGTAATAATTAAAAATGTTTCCCCTAATCTTGATATAATTCCGTCAAGTATGAATTTGGCAGGTGCCGAAATTGAGCTTGTGTCGTTTGAGGATAGAGAGGCAAGGCTTAAAAAGGCGCTGTCGCTTGTGCGCGATAAATACGATTTTATTTTTATCGACTGTCCGCCGTCGCTTGGGCTTTTAACAATAAATGCCCTCTGCGCCTGCGATACGGTTATTATCCCCATTCAGTGTGAGTACTACGCACTTGAGGGACTTTCACAGCTTATGAACAGTATAAGAACCGTTAAAAGAATGTACAATCCCAATATTGCAGTTGAGGGCGTTGTGCTTACAATGTACGACGGCAGAATGAACCTCACCGTTCAGGTTGCAAACGAGGTTAAAAAATTCTTCCCCAATAAAGTTTATAAAACCCCCATTCCGAGAAATATACGCCTTTCCGAAGCCCCCGGCTTTGGCAAAAGCATTTTCTATTATGATAACACCTCTCGCGGCGCAAAGGCTTATTTAGAGCTGTGTGAGGAAATAATAAAAGCTAATAACAGATAGTATAAAACGAGAAGAATATACTTTTAGTAGAGGAGAAAAGCAAAATGGCAGTTAAAAAAGGCGGATTAGGCAAAGGACTTGACGCACTTTTTCAGGATAATGCAATAGAGAGCGAGTCGGGGGTTGTAACCCTTTCGCTTTCTGAAATAAAACCGAATAAAGACCAGCCGAGAAAAAATTTCGATGAGGCAGCACTTTTAGAGCTTTCAGAGTCAATTAAAGAGCACGGCGTGCTTCAGCCCTTAATCGTAAGGCCGCTTCTTTCGGGACAGTATCAGCTTGTCGCAGGCGAGAGAAGATACAGAGCTTCTATGCTTGCCGAGATTTCAAGCGTGCCTGTAATCATTAAGGACTTAACCGATAGAGAGGTTATGGAAATTGCCTTAATTGAAAACCTGCAGCGAAAGGATTTAGACCCCATCGAAGAAGCCGAGGGCTATAAGGCACTCGCCGAGCAGTTTAATTTAACCCAAAATGAAATTGCTGAAAGGGTAAAAAAATCACGCCCCGCAGTTGCAAATGCTATGAGGCTCACAACACTTCCTACGGAAGTTAAAAAGATGGTTTCGCAAAACGAAATTTCAATGGGCCACGCAAGAGCACTTTTGCCGCTTGAAAAGGAAGAGGATATAATTTCTGTCGCCCAAAAGGTTAAGGCTCAAAATCTTTCAGTAAGACAAACCGAGGCACTCGTAGCTTCGCTTTTAAAACAGCCTAAAGAAAAGAAAATTAAAAGGGTGGATAGCTTTTATAAAGAGCTCGAAATCGCTCTGGAAAACACCTGGGGCAGAAAAATTAAAATTACCCCATCGGGTAACGATAGCGGAAGCTTTACTGTTCAGTATCTAAGCCGCGAGGATTTAATAGAGCTTACAGAAAAGCTCACAGGCGCTAAAATAGACGCCACCGAAATAGATTAACATTAAAAAAGCCTTTGCAAATAGCAAAGGCTTTACTTATTGTAAAAAATATAGATATTATACTAAATGTAAAGGTTTATTTTGTCGGAAATTAGAATTTACTCTTTACAAAATACCACAAAAATAATATAATAGAAATGTATGTGAATTAAATAACACACATAAAACTGAAAGGAGTTTTGTAATATGAACTATTCTCATGAAGTTGAGAACATGTGTCCTCTTGCAAAGGGCCCAAAACACGGTCCTGCTCCCATTCCCGAAGAGGGTAAGTGGGTACAGGCAAAACAAATTTCGGACATTTCAGCATACACACACGGTGTGGGCTGGTGTGCTCCTCAGCAGGGTGCCTGCAAGCTTTCACTTAACGTTAAAGACGGAATTATCGAGGAAGCTTTAGTAGAAACCATCGGCTGCTCGGGTATGACCCACTCTGCAGCTATGGCAGCTGAAATTCTCCCCGGTAAAACACTTTTAGAGGCACTTAACAGCGACCTCGTATGCGATGCCATCAACACAGCTATGCGTGAGCTTTTCTTACAGATAGTTTACGGCAGAAGCCAGTCAGCTTTCTCAGAGGGCGGACTTGTTATCGGCGCAGGTATGGAAGACCTCGGTAAAGGCGAGCGTTCAATGGTTGGTACTATGTATGGTACAAAGGCAAAGGGCGTAAGATACCTTGAAATGACAGAGGGCTACTGCACAAGAATGGCAATCGATGAAAACGATGAAGTTATCGGTTATGAGTTCGTATCACTCGGCAAAATGACCGACTTTATTAAAAAGGGTATGGAGCCTAACGAGGCTTATAAAAAGTCAATGGGTACATACGGCAGATTTGACGAGGCGGTCAAGTATATTGACCCCCGTAAAGAATAAGGGAGGTGCGCTTAAATGAGTTTATTTGAAGGTTACGAGAGAAGAGTAGACAAAATAAATAGCGTGCTTAAAGAGTACGGCATTTCTTCAATCGAGGAATGTAAGGAAATCACCCTTGCAAAAGGTATCGACTGCGACAAAATCGTAAGAGGTACTCAGCCCATCTGCTTTGAAAACGCTATCTGGGCTTACACAGTAGGCACAGCTATCGCAATTAAAAAAGGCTGCACAAAGGCTGCTGACGCCGCTGCTGCTATCGGTATCGGTCTTCAGGCTTTCTGCATTAACGGCTCTGTTGCTGAAAACAGAAAGGTTGGCCTCGGCCACGGAAACCTCGGCAAAATGCTTCTTTCTGAAGAAACCGAGTGCTTCTGCTTCCTCGCCGGTCACGAATCCTTTGCAGCTGCTGAGGGCGCTATCAAAATCGCTCTTAACGCTAACAAGGTTAGAGTTAAGCCTTTAAGAGTTATCTTAAACGGCCTTGGTAAAGACGCCGCTTATATCATTTCAAGAATTAACGGCTTTACCTACTGCGAAACAGAATTCGACCCCTACACCGAAGAGGTTAAGGTTACAATGGAAAAGGCATTCTCAAAGGGACCCCGCGCAGACGTTCGTTGCTACGGCGCTGACAACGTTCCCGAGGGCGTTGCTATTATGAAGCTCGAAAATGTTGGCGTTTCCATCACAGGAAACTCCACAAACCCCACAAGATTCCAGCACCCTGTTGCAGGAACCTATAAAAAGTGGTGCGTAGAGAACGGCGTAAGCTACTTCTCGGTTGCTTCCGGCGGCGGTACAGGTAGAACACTTCACCCCGACAATATGGCAGCAGGTCCCGCTTCTTATGGTATGACCGACACAATGGGTCGTATGCACTCTGACGCTCAGTTTGCAGGTTCGTCAAGCGTTCCCGCACACGTTGAGATGATGGGACTTATCGGCGCAGGTAACAACCCCATGGTTGGTATGACCGTTGCTTGTGCTGTTGCAGTTGAAGAGGCAAACAAGTAATTTAAAATTATTTTGGGTGAAATTTGCCTTTGGCAAATGAAATATACTTGGTAAATTAAAAAACCGCTCACTTTAAAAGTGAGCGGTTTATTTTTTATAAAATATTCCTTTATTTGCGAGGGGATTTATTTTTTGGGTAGGGCTGTTTTTGGTCTGTGATTTCAAGAATGTAGTCAACCGAGGTGTTGTAAAATTCAGAGAGTAGAATGAGAGCATCTATCGGAATTTGTCGTTGCCCGTTTTCATATTGCGAATAGGTGTTTTGTCTGATATTCAGCAAATTCGCAATTTCCCTCTGCGGAATGTCGCGGTCTTCCCTTAAATCTTTAAGACGCATAACTTCATCCTTTCAAGATTTTATATAGTTATTATATGAAATCTCGAAGTGAGATATTGACAATTATCTCATAATGTGATAGTTTATAATAG
>JAFSGZ010000021.1 GCA_017440545.1 Oscillospiraceae bacterium | reverse complement strand
CTTTTTGCAATAAAGGTTTTATCGCTCAAATGTATTCCCTCGACCTTTCCACTAACGGATTTTAATATAAGCTCACCTGCATCACAATCTTTATGTTCTATTTTCCCGCTTGCAGTTTTTGCCTTTATTTGATCAGACGAAATTAAACTATTGAGCATTATTTTGCCGCTTGCTGAGCTTGCTGTAAAGTTATTACACTTAACATTACTTACCGATATACTACCACTTGCACTTGTTAATTCAATTTCTTTTAGCTCTGAATTTTTCACATCTATGTCGCCGCTTGCCGTTGCTATCGCAAGTTCATCCCTTGCCTTTGCCAAAAAGCTTATATCACCACTTGCGCTTTTTATTTCAGCCTCTTCAAATTCAAGTGCACTATCAACCGTCACATTTCCACTGGCGGTTTTTATATTAAGTTCATCTAAGCTTTGCTGTGTAAGGCTTAAAGTTATATGCATTTTGTTAATGTTTATACCTATAAAATCATACCACTTTCGCATATCATTACGCCATATTTTAAGTTCTCTATCCTCTACCGTAACAACATGTTTAATATTCTCGGTTTCGGCTACAACGACTTGACACTTATTAGTATCGGAAAGCTTTACTGTTACATCACATTCAGCGGCATCTATATCTATATCTTCAAAATTTTCGGTTATATCATAAACTTTATTAACTGCACTGCTTGTAGACAGCTTTGTTAAATCAAATCTCATTGCAAATGTTGCTACAAGAGATATTAAAAAGCCTGATACTATTAGTGAAACCGCCACTATTAATAATACCTTATATGCCTTTTTCATTGTTTATTCCCCCTAACAAACAGCTTTTTAAAGATTACCGCACTCAATTTCGCAATCTTACCGGTAAAAAACACAGATAGCATTAAAGTTAAAATTCCGACTCCTGATAACACCAAAGCCGCCCCAAAGAACAACAGCGCTGAAAGAGCTTTCCCGGAAAAAAGTGATAAAAAAATCATTGCAAACAGTACTAAAGCTGACAGAATAAGAAAAATAGTCAACGCATAAAGTACAATCACAACACTCCAGATTACTATGTAAAGAGAAAGCACTATCGAAAAAGCCGCCGCAACAAGCGAAAACCAAAGAGGAAAGCCTAGTATTAATAAAGCTATTACAAGAGCCGAATATTTTTTCTTTTCCTTTTTATTAGGTATGCTCAGCGTATTATTAATTTGAGTGTTTTCGCCCAAAATCTTAACAGCCGCCTCATCAACCGAGCCCACAGCCGAAACAGCCTCAATTTCTGTTAATCCATCTTCTATTCTGTCATCTATCATTTCGCTGTAATATTCTATTGAGCTTTCTATATCATTTGGGTTAAGTGAGCTTAATCTAACCCTCAAAGCGTTTAAAAATTCTCCCTTATTCACCCTCTTTTTCCTCCCTTGTTACGAATTTGTATATTGACATTATTTCATTCCATTCGTTTTTAAAATCCTCTATTCGCTTTAAACCCAAAGGCGTTATACTGTAATATTTTCTAAGTCGACCATTATGCTCGGCACTTTTAACATTTAAAAGCTCTGCCGCTTCAAGTCTTCTCAAAATTGGATATAGAGTTGACTCGGAAACCTCTACATAAGGCTTCATGTCTTTTATAATTTGATACCCATAAGAGTCCTCATTTTTTATCGATGCCAAAACACAGACATCTAAAAGCCCTCTTTTAAGCTGTATATCCATTTTATACCACCTCTCACATAATACTATACATTGCATAGCATTATTTGTCAAGCCAAATATTATCTTAAAACAAAAAACGGCTAACCTAAATTCAGGTTAGCCGTTAAATTACGTACTGTTATTTAGATGTATCATTATTTTTACTGTTTTTATTTACGCCTATGCTCTCGAGTTTTTTAATAATCTCACTGTTGTATTTTTTAAACAGTTCTCGATTAGAACGCCAAAAATAATGAAGCTGAACTTTATGATGACAGAGCTTTTCCTTACAGTCTTTACAGGAAAGGCAGGCATTTGTGTTTTCCGAAAATCTTTCGGGATGGAGATATATCGAAATTTCCCAAACTATTAAAAGAAGTAGAGAAATGCCAAACAAGCTTAATGTATAAAAGCTTTTTACAAATATAAGCGGTGTAAACATCATAGCATAATCCCAATTATAAATGCGGCAGCTGCTACAGCATTTGTTTTTCATAATCAGGGTTTGGAAAGGACAGTAGAAAAGTATGCATATCATATCGCACACCGAAAAAAGCAGACTTATTAGCAGAAGTATTCCCTCATCAATTAAATGAGTGTAATACAAAATACCGAAAATAGCATTAAGCGAAAGCCAAAGTGCCGCAATAAAGAGAGTTATTTTTAAGGGCTGTTTTATCGGTTCTTTTGCTTCGGTGGGCTTAAAATTTTTAAAAAACTGCCGCTGACATCCCATACTTTCTAATTTAGACGGGAAAAAGCGAAGTATAATCTCTGTTACAAAAACAACCCAGATAACACCGATTATTATAGGCTTGTCCTCAAGGTCTTCAAAGCTTATGCTATCGCCTTTTATACGAGATATAATATAGGCGAGCGTTGCACAAATAAGAAGAAGCGAGCGAAAAACAAGCTTTAAATAATGCACTGTTGATATAGCCGATAGCCTACGTTTTTTTGTTAAAGCTTTCATTTCCCCGCCTCCTTTTTTTGTTAATAGGTATATTTTAACATAAACGAAACAATTTTTCAATTATATTAAAAATTTAGTTTATCCATAATTTTATCAGCTATATTTACTGCCTTCTTGCTATCCTCTGTAAATGCAGCCTTAAAGCGCATCTTTTTAGGCTTGCCCCAAATGTTAAATAGGCGTGGACCTATAAGGGTTCCGTGTTCTGTATGGTCAAAAACGCCCTCAATTATACATTTTGCCGCCTTTTTAGGCTTCATAAAGATTATTTTCATAGGATGTTTTATTATGGCAAAAATAAGTTTTGGATAGTGAGCGGTAATATTTGTAAATGTAATACCAGGGTGAGCAATAGAAAGGCACTTTGGATTTTCACGAAATTTTTCCGAAAGTGCAAGCATTAAAAAACGTTTCGAATTGCCATAAGCTTTTGCGGCACTTTTAACATTTTTAAAATCAATATCGTTTTCATTAATTTTACCGTATGTATGAGCGATGCTTCCCACTGCAACAATCTTAATATTTTTAAGCTTTTCACTTAATTTAAGCGCCATATAATAAGGAGACACAAAATTTATCTGAAAAATATTATCATAGCTGCTTGTACATATATGCCTTGGTATGCTGTAAGCACCGGCATTTTCAATAAACACATCTATCGAAAGCTCTAAAAGCTTATCGGTTGCCGCTTTTACAGAGTTCATATCCTCAAGCTCTATTTTT
>JAFSGZ010000020.1 GCA_017440545.1 Oscillospiraceae bacterium | reverse complement strand
GGTAAGTCCCTTACCACCGGCATCAACAACGCCGGCTTTTTTAAGAACAGGAAGAATTTCGGGTGTTTTTGCAAGAGCATCTTTAGATGCTTTGCATACATATTCCCAAAATGCTACAAGATCAATCTCATTTTCGCCTGCATTTTCACAGTAGGCAAGTGCCTTTTTTGCGGTTTTGCGAATAACTGTCAAAATAGTGCCTTCTGTGGGCTTCATAACAGCCTTATAAGCTGCCTCTGTACCCATCATAAGTCCATTTGCAATATCCTTAGCCGAAGCTTCGTCACAACCCTTTAAGCCCTTTGATATTCCTCTGAATATAAGAGAGAGAATAACGCCCGAGTTTCCTCTTGCACCTCTTAAAAGTGCCGAAGAAGCGGCAGAGGCTGCCTCTGAAACTGTGCAGTCGTCACTAAGCTTTGCAAGCTCTCTTGCAGCAGCACCAATGGTGGTGGACATATTTGTACCTGTATCACCGTCGGGAACAGGGAATACATTAAGTTGGTCGATTTGCTGTTTGTATGTTGAAATATTGTTTGCGCCGCTGATTAAGGCGTCGCGAAAAATACTGCCTTTTATCACTAAAAGCACACTCCTTGAAATATGTTTTTGTTATTGAGCGGTCATACCGTCAACAAAAACATTTACTTTGACAACCTCAAGACCGGTAGCGTCTTCAACTGTATATTTAACTTTGTTGACAATGCTCTTTACAATGGCTGAAATATTTACGCCAAATGAAACAGTAATGTGTAAATCGATGATAAGCTTGTTGTCAGAAGCGCGAACACGCACTCCTTTATCTAAAGGATTTCTTAAAGAAATAAGCTGCTTTATTCCGTCAACAGTTCCGCTTGTTGCCATTCCTGACACACCGAAACAGCTGGAAGCAACGTATCCAACAAGGTTAGAAAAGAACTCATGTGAAATTTCAATAGTTCCAAGATGAGTTTCAATTTTTAACATAATAGCTTCCCCCTTTAATACATCTAATATATTTTAACACATATATTAAATAAAATCAATGTTTAATTTACTTATCGCCCCAAAAAAGCATCTTCATTTGTTCGTGCATAATGGAATAAATATTGCTGTGCTATACCGCGCACATCTTTAAAATTCTCGGGAAATCCGTCTGGATATAATTTTTCTAAAACCCTTTTAATCCAAACATCTGTTGGAAATGCATCAAGTCTGTGAAAGCCAAAGAGTAGGGCACAGTCGGCAACCTTAGGACCGACACCTACAATTTTCATAAGCTCACAGCGCGCCTCGTCAAGAGGTAGAGAACTAATTTTCTCAAAATCAACCTCACCGCTGCTAACCTTTTTTGCCGCATCTATAATGTATTTTGCCCTAAAGCCGCTTCTGAGCACGTCTAAATTGCCAACCTCAAGCTTTGATAGCTTTTTTGCAGTAGGAAAAGAGTAGCCACCATCAATTTTGTCGCCGAAGTTTTGGCAGAGTCTTTCAATTATTCCTGATATGCGTTTTATGTTATTGTTTTGCGAGATTATAAAAGAGCAGAGAGCTTCCCAAGGCTCTTGATTAAGTATTCTTATTCCACCAGCATAATTAATGGCTAAACTTAGAGTTTTGTCGGAAGATAGAGAGCTTTTAATACTGTCATAATCTCTTTCAAAATCAAAAAAATGATAAATTTCTTTGTCTGCAAAGCTCTGCTCGCAGTTTATATAAAGACTGTCACCGTCAACCTTAAATTCAAGGCTTCTATTTTGTAAAACGCCACAAATAACGCCGTCATCACGCTTTGTAAATCTAAAGCACTGACCGCAGTTTAGCGTTTGCCAAATGTCAAATCCTTTTGGGATTTTTATAACTGCAGTTTCTTTACCCACAAAATCACCACACTTTTTTTATTTTACTATTTCATTATAGCAGAAATGTGGTATAATTAAAATATATTTTACGAAAAAAGGTGATATTTTTGGCTGAAAGAATATATACAATTCCTGTAAATGAGGTTTTTAAAGAGCGTGACGGCTGTCCTATATGCAAAATGCGCGATATTTTAGAGGAAAGAAGCCTTGAATATATCCTCGGCGCCGCTATGATGGAGCCCGATGTCAGAATTGAAACTAACAAAAAAGGCTTCTGCAAGGACCACTTTTTTATGATGACAAATAGAAGAAAGCGCCTGCCGCTTGCTCTTATTATGGAAACCCATTTAGACGAAATAGCAAAGGATATTAAGCATAAAAAGCTTCGTCCTGATAAAAAAGAAATTAAAAGCGGCGATGTTTCGAGAAAAAGCTGCTTTGTTTGTGAACGAATTGATTGGGCTATGCAAAGAATGTATGCAACAATTGCAAAGCTTTACAGTGAGGAAATGGATTTCAGAGAGGATTTCAGAGCACAGCAATGTATTTGTTTAGAGCATTACCGCGAACTTTTCGCTTTCTGTGCCCCTAAGGTTTCTTCACGCTGGAGAGGCGATTTTGAAAAGGATACAGAAACACTTTCGCTTAACTTTGTTAAGTCAATTAGGGAAGAGGTACACTATTTTTCAAGAATGTTTGATTATAATAATTCGGGGGAAAATGCCGATTTTAAAAACTCAAAGGATTCTATCGAGCGAGCTATATGGTATTTAACCTCACGCCTGCCTAAATAAACTGTAAAGTATTTTTACATTACACTAAAAAATCCCGCTGTTAAGCGGGATTTTTTGCTTTATAAACTGTTTTTATCTTATACCATAGTGCTCAATGATATAGTCCATATCCTTGTCGCCTCTACCTGATAGGTTAATTAAAATTGAGCCTTTGCCCATTTCCTTTGCAAGCTTAATTCCATAAGCAACAGCGTGTGCACTTTCAATAGCAGGGATAATTCCTTCAAGACGGGAAAGCTCAAAGAAAGCATCAATGGTTTCGTCGTCTGAAATAACATCATATTTTACTCTGCCTAAATCGTGTAAGAAAGCGTGCTCGGGTCCGGATGAGGGATAGTCAAGTCCGCTTGCAACCGAGTAAACGGGGGCAGGCTCTCCATTTTCGTCTTTAAGCATAATGCTGTTAAAGCCGTGCATAATTCCCTCTGTGCCGTATTTAAGACTTGCGGCGTGGTCACCAAGTGCTGGACCTCTGCCGAGAGGCTCAACGCCGTAAATGTCAACGGGGTCATTTAAAAATCCTGAGAATATACCCATAGCGTTTGAACCGCCGCCAACACAAGCAACAACAGCGTCGGGGAGCTCACCTGTCATACCAACAAATTGTTCTCTTGCTTCAATGCCTACAACGCTTTGGAAATCTCTAACCATCATAGGAAAGGGGTGGGGACCTAAAACAGAACCGATGCAGTAAATGGCGTCTTTATATTCGTTTGCATAAGCTTTAAATGCCGCATCAACTGCTTCTTTTAAGGTTGCAAGACCTTCTGTAACCTCAATAACATTAGCACCGAGAATTTTCATTCTTGCAACATTGGGAGCTTGTTTCTTTATATCAACAGCGCCCATATAAATGTCACATTCAAGACCAAAATAAGCGGCAGCAGTTGCAAGTGCAACACCGTGCTGACCTGCACCTGTTTCAGCAATAACCTTCTTTTTGCCCATATATTTTGAAAGCAAAGCTTCGCCCATGCAGTGATTTAATTTGTGCGCTCCGGTATGGTTTAAGTCCTCACGCTTAACATAAAGCTGAACATTTCCAAGCTTGCCCGAAAGGCGCTCTAAGTATGAAATAGGGGTGGGTCTGCCTTGAAATTCGCGTCTTATTCTGCGAAGCTCGCTTATAAATTTGCTTGATTTGCAGATTGTAAAATAAGCCTCTGTGATTTCTTCCATAGCTTTTTTTAGGTCTTCAGAGATATAAGCTCCGCCGTATTTGCCGAAAAAGCCTTCTTCATTAGGATAGTTTTTTAAATAGGTGTCAAAATCAATACCGTTGAAATTCATAAATATTTTCCTCCAAAGTTATTAATAAGTTTAAGGATTGAGTTTTATTTTAAGCGTCGCCATCGTTTCATTTTATCGCTTCCTTCTTAAACGCCGAGAGAAAATAAAAAAGCCCTCGACAGAAAAATTAACTGTCAAGGACGAATAAATCTTTTTATCCGCGGTGCCACCCTGATTTCATAGGAAAAACCTATGCCCTTTAAGGATACTTTCATACCCTCGACAACTAACGTATGTCACACGTTGCAGAATACTCTGTGAATAATCACATTTGACTGCACCCTCAGCGGTCCATTTGACAACTTGTTTCTCACCTGACTCTCAGCATCGCAGGCTCTCTGTAAAGGCATCATTGCCGTTATCTCCGCGTCAACGGTTTAAACTTTAAATAAATTATAACAGTTAGTTTTTTAGTTGTCAATAAAATCTTTATTAATTGACATAAAAATAATTTGTTAGTATAATTATAATATGTTGTATATTAAGCCTGCTTGCTATCATATTTTCTACTATAAGAAAATTTTAGCTTGGAGGCGCGCTTTGAAAAAAATTAAATCAATTCTTTATAAATCATCTGCAATTTTTATTTTGACTTGCCTATTATTATTTGCACTTATTTCTGCTAATTTAAATACAAACAGAAGTCTTGCTGTAGCATTTAATGTAAAAATCCCAAAAATTGTTGTAGTTGATGCAGGCCACGGCGGGTTTGATGGGGGAGCAACCTCTGTTTATGGTGTGCTTGAAAAGGATATAAATCTTAAAATTGCTCTCAAAACCGAAAAGTATTTAAAACTTTTAGGCTTTAAGGTTGTAATGACAAGAAAAGATGAAAATGCTCTGGCAGGTACTAAAAAAGAAGATATGTATAAGCGCCTTGAGATTTTGGAAGAAAACAGAGGAGCTGTCTTTGTAAGTATACATCAAAATCTTTATAGAGAACAAAAATACAGCGGTGCACAAATGTTTTACGGAACACAAAACAGCGATAGTGAAAAGCTCGCCCAAATAATGCAGGACACCTTTAAACAAAACCTAAACAAAAACAATAACCGTCAGGTAAAAAAAGCATATAATGACCTTTTTCTCTTTAAAAATGCAAAACAGCCAAGCGTTTTAATTGAGTGCGGATTTCTCTCTAATTTTAGCGAAGCCAAGCTTTTAAATAATGAGGAATACCAAAATAAAATCGCTTTTTCTATTTGCGAAGGATTACTTAAATATTATAGTCTTGAGGAGTAGTAAAAATGGCACAGAAGTTTAAAACTATATATGTATGTAGTGAATGTGGTTATGAAACAGCAAAATGGCTCGGTAAATGCCCTTCCTGCAATAGTTGGAACAGCCTTTATGAAGAGGTAGTTGCCACCGGCAAAAATGTTCAAAATGGCGTGTTTACCGAAGATTTGGGACTAAATGAAAATATAGAGGCACCTCAAAATATAAATGAGCTTTCTGCTGATAGCGAGCACAGGTATTTTACTGGCGTTTCAGAACTCGATAGGGTACTCGGTGGCGGACTTGTTAAGGGCTCGCTTGTCCTTTTAAGCGGCGACCCTGGCATCGGTAAATCAACCCTTCTTCTACAAATATGCAGCTACCTTTGCAGAGATTTAAAGGTGCTTTATGTTTCGGGTGAGGAGTCTTTAAGACAAATTAAACTCCGCGCAGATAGACTCGGAGTTTCAAGTGATAACCTTTATTTACTTTCTCAAACCTCTGTTGAAAGTATTATAAACACAATATCAAAGCACACTCCTGATGTTGTGATGATAGACTCTATTCAGACAATGAATCTGTCGGCAGTGACATCTTCCTCGGGAAGTGTAACTCAGGTTAGAGAATGTACAAGCCTATTTATGAAGCTTGCTAAAAAGCTTGAAATTCCCATTTTTGTTGTAGGTCACGTAAATAAAGACGGCGCTATAGCAGGACCTAAGGTTTTAGAGCATATTGTTGACACTGTTCTTTATTTTGAAGGCGATGTCAATATGTCATATAGAATTTTAAGAGCAACCAAAAACCGCTTTGGCTCAACTAATGAAATAGGCGTGTTTGAAATGCAGTCAGACGGACTTCATGAGGTTAAAAATCCATCTCAAATGCTTTTGTCCGAAAGACCAACCGGTGTTTCGGGAACCTGTGTTGTTTGCGTAATGGAAGGTTCGCGCCCCATTCTTGCAGAGGTACAAGCCCTTGTTTCTAAAAGCGGACTTGCTGCTCCACGCAGAGTTTCAACCGGCTTTGATTACAGTAAAACAGCACTTTTACTGGCTGTGCTTGAAAAGCGTGTAGGCTACTTTTTCGGTAACCTTGACACCTATGTTAATGTCATAGGCGGCTTAAGACTTGATGAGCCAGCCGCCGACCTTGCAGTTGCCGCTGCTTTGGTTTCAAGCTTAGTCGATAGGCCTGTTGACGAAAATGCACTTGTTTTCGGCGAAATAGGATTAGCAGGCGAAATTCGCTCGGTTTTAAATGCTGAGGATAGAATTAGAGAAGCTTGCCGTTTGGGATTTAAAAAATGTATTATTCCCAAACAAAATGCCGAAAAATTAACATCAGAATTTGAAGGAATGGAAATTATAGGAGTTTCTAATATAAAAGAGGCTCTTCGTCACTTAAAAAATTCGTAAAATCATCGTCGTTATTTACCTGCTCATAGTAAATGCAGCTTGAATTTACGCTGTTTTGCGGTTTTTTAATCTCATTTAAGTAGCAGTAACCATCTCTTTGCCATTTGCAGTCAAAGCTGCAGGAAATTAAGTTCATAAAATACACCCCACAAAAATTTTATAAATATATTCATAAAATGCCGCTTTTTTAAAACAATATTCCTATAAATTGTTTTGGAAGTGGTATTTTTATGAATAAAGGCAGAATTTTATCTTCAATACTTATTTTTCTTTCACTTTGTGTGGCTGTACCATACTCTGTTTATGGCAATAGAGTTAAGGTAAACACAGTAAAGGCAGAAAACATAAATTATACTCCGTATATTAATTTAAACGGCAGTATAGAGGAAAAGGATTATGAAATTGTTTCGCAAAGTGATGTTGTAGTTTCAAGTGTTCTTGTTTCAAAAGGAGATATTGTAAATAAAGGGCAAAGCGTTGTAAATGTAAATCGAGATGCCACCGCCGCAATGATGATGACAGTAGGAAACAGTAATACTCAAAGTATCAGCCAGAATATAACCTCTGATTATTCGGGGGTTGTAAAGTCGGTAAGTGTTAAAAGCGGCGACCTTGTTTTAAAAGGCGATAGTATTTTAAAATTAAAAGGAGACGGAAAGCTCAGGGTAAAGGCTTATGTTGGTGAAAGCAACGCTTCAAAAATAAAGCTAAATCAAACCGCTGAAATAAGCGGCATAGGCTTTGATGGTAAATATACAGCAAGGGTTAGTAAAATAGGTGAAAGCGCCAAAAAAATTACTTCAGGAGGCGCTAAAATCGTTGTAGTTGAAATACTTCTTGATATAGAAAATGCCGATGAAAATATTAAAAGCGGCTTTACCTCAAATGTAAAGCTGTTTACGGATGACGAAAAGGAAATAACTGTGTTACCACACAGCGCCGTTTGCCAAGATAAAGAAGGCGAATATGTTTATGTCGTAAAAAACGAAACTGCACAAAAAAGATATGTAAAAACAAACAATGAGCTTTTTGAAAAAATTGAAATAATAAGTGGAATAAAAGAAGGAGAAACGGTAATCACAAATCCTCAAAGCATTAAACGAAACGGTAGCTTAATCACCTTACAAAATGAGGTGGCTGCACTTTGAGTATATTATTTTTACTAAAAAGCTTCAAAAGACGCAAAACTAAGGTGTTTTTAACCGTTTTGGCAATTTCGATTGGAGTACTTTCAGTGGTTATAATTTCGGCAGTGGGCTCTATTGGTAAAAATATAATTAAAAATGAAATGAGCGCTTTAGGACTTAACGGACTTGTTATAAGTAAAAATATAGATTTAGATACATTAACACTTTCAGAATATGAGCTTAAAGAGATAAAAAGCTTGAAAATCGTTGAAAATGCTTCACCTTTAATATATAATACCTCTACAGTAACTGTTAATAATAAACAAAGCTACTGTATTTTATTCGGTGCAGATAGCAAAAATAACGATACAATGAAGCTAAGTGTAGTTTCAGGCAGACCTTTTTATTCACAAGATATTACCTGTGCAAACAAAGTGTGCTTAATTGATGAAAGCTTTGCCATTTCAAGCTTTGGAAGCAAAAATGTGGTTAATAAAAGCCTGTTAATAACACTTGGCGATAGCACACAAAGCTTTAAAATAGTAGGCATAATCAATTCTAAAAACAGTATGGTTAAAAATATGCTGTCACAGTATACTCTGAATTTTATATATCTTCCATATACAACCCTTATGCAGTTTTCTCAAAATGAAAATTTCGACAGTATAACGGTTGAGTTAAAGGACAACGCAACAGCTTCTTTAGCAGAAACATCGCTTCTAAAACAGCTTTCATTTATGTCGGGAATAGATGATGCTTATAAAATTGAAAATATGCACAAGCATAGTGATTCTCTTAATAAAATTTTAAATGTTATAACCCTTGTTTTGTCACTTATTGCGGGAGTTTCATTGATAGTTTCAGGCATTTCTGTTATGACATCGATGCTTTCGTCGGTGAGAGAGCGTACCCACGAAATAGGTATAAAAAAATCGATTGGTGCACGCTCGGTTGATATAATGGTAGAGTTTCTGTTTGAGTCTTTTCTAATTTCGTTTTTTGGTCTTGCTTTAGGCTTATGCTTTGGCTTTTTAATAAGCTTTACATCAGCTTTTGCTTTGAATGTAAAAATTAATTTTGATATAAATATAATAATCTCTTGTGCCATAATAACACTTTTATCAGGCGTAATTTTTGGGGTTTATCCGGCAGTTTGCGCTTGTAAACTAAAACCTATTGATGCATTAAAAATTCAGTGAGGAATAAAAAATGTTTGTAAAAACACCAAATCTCCCTCAAAATAAAATAACTCTTGCCGTCGTTTCAAAGAACGCTCAAAAGACAATTTCTGCGCTAAATTCCTTGGGTGTAAAAACTATTTTAATAGATGAAAACAGCGAGCTTCCCATAACCGAAAGTTCGCACGCAGATATGCGCCTAAATCACCTGGAAAACGACCTTTTTGTTGTAAATTGCAATGATAAAAAGCTAATAAACTCCCTTGAAAATGAGGGGTGTAGACTCATTTTAACAAAAGAGAAAATAGCCTCCAAATATCCATTAAGCGTCAGCCTTAATGCCTGCAGAATAGGGAACTTTCTTTTAGCTTTAGAAAAAAGTTTAGATGATAACATTTTAAATTACTGCACGCAAAACAAAATCGAAATAATAAACACAAAACAAGGCTATGCAAAATGTGCAACCTCGGTTGTGTCTGAAAATGCCGCCATAACCTCGGATATGTCGGTTTATAAAAGCCTTAAAAACAAGATGGATGTGCTGTTAATTAAAAGCGGATATGTAAAGCTTTTAAATTCAAACGACGGATTTATTGGTGGAGCATCATTCAAATTAGATAAAAACACACTCGCCTTTTGCGGCAATATAACCAAACACCCCGATTTTGAAAATATAAAAAGTTTCTTGAATAATCACAAAATCAGCCCCATGTCACTGTATGATGATGAGCTTTGCGATGTAGGCTCAATAATTATGTTAAAAACCTTGTAAAATAGTAAAAAAAGACTTGATTTTTTAAATTAAGTGTGATATTATATTTAAGCATTTAGTTTTCCGCATATTAAATGTGGGGGTTAATGCTTGGCGCAAGCCACGACATTAAAGCGGATAGTCCTCTGCCATTGATTGTTCTCTTTGGTAAGAATGTCTGAAAATTTAAGGAGGAAGAACATCAATGGATGCTCTCAAACTAATGGCAAACGAATGCCTTAAAGAAAATGCCGGCGATTTTGCTGTCGGTGACACCGTAAAGGTACACGTAAAAATCAAAGAAGGCGACAGAGAAAGAATTCAAACCTTCGAAGGAACCGTTATTGCTCGTAAGCACAGCGGCGTTTCGGAAACATTCACAGTTCGTCGTGTTTCTTATGGCGTAGGCGTTGAAAGGGTATTCCCCTTACACTCACCTAACATCGATAAGCTCGAGGTCGTAAGAAAAGGTAAGGTTCGCAGAGGTAAGTTATATTATCTTCGCAACAGAGTCGGTAAAGCGGCTAAAGTTAAGGAACAAATTAACTAAATATTTTATGGGAAAAGGGGACTGTAAATGTCCCTTTTTTGCTATCATCTATTAAAAGGGTGTGAGATATATGGACCAAAATTTAATAGAAAGTACAAGACAAAATTCGGGTTTTTCGCTCAAAAGCGAAATATTTGACTGGATTGAAATAATCTGTTTTTCTGTTATTGCTGTAATTTTAATTTTTACATTCGCATTTCGCTCTGCAGATGTTGACGGAACATCTATGTATCCCACACTAAACCACTCTGATAAGGTTCTGCTTGTAAATACAAGCGTTTATAAAGCCTCTGCTGGTGATATTGTTGTGGTTACTCAGCCAACAACAGTTGGTAATCCGATAATAAAGCGTATAATTGCAACCGAGGGGCAAACCATTGATATAGATTTTGAAAAGGGCGACGTTTATATCGACGGAATTTTAATCGAGGAAGATTATATAAGCGAATTAACAACACTAAAGCCACATAATGCAGTAGAATTTCCGTTCACTGTTAGTAAGGGACATGTGTTTGTTATGGGCGATAATAGAAATGCTTCAACCGATAGCCGCGATGCCGGTGTTGGAGAAATAGATACAAGATATATTTTAGGAAAAGCAATTTTAAGGTTTTATCCGTTTGATGCTATAAAGCCTTTAGTATAATTTTGGAGGGCAAAATGAGTCAGGCACCGTCAATTCAATGGTTTCCGGGTCATATGGCAAAAACTCGAAGACTTATTAAAGAATGTCTTCCACTTGTTGATGCTGTTGCAGAAATCAGGGATGCAAGAATTGTTCTAAGCAGCAAAAATCCCGAAATAGATAAGCTTATCGGAAATAAAAAGAGAATTATTATTTTAAATAAAACTGACTTTGCCGATGGTGAAACTACAAAAAAATGGTGCGACTATTATGCTTCAAAGGGTATTAAGGTTGTTTGCACCGATAGCCGAAGCGGAAAGGGAGTAAATAAATTTGCACCCGCCGTTCGCGAGGCTTTAAAGGAAAAACTTGAAATAAGAAAAAATAAAGGAATGGCAACAAAATCACTTAGAATTATGGTTGTCGGTATTCCAAATGTTGGCAAATCTTCGTTTATTAACAGACTTGCCAAAGGCAAAAAAGCTAAGGTAGAGGATAGACCGGGTGTTACCAAAGGTATTCAGTGGGTTGAGGTTGACTCTTCGCTTGAGCTTTTAGATATGCCTGGTATGCTTTGGCCTAAATTTGAAAACCAAACAGTTTCGGAGCATCTTGCTTTTACTGGTGCTGTAAAAGATGATGTTATGGATATAGAACTTTTGGCCGTTCGCTTTTTAGAGCTTATGGCTAAAAAATGCCCCGAACTTATTTCAGAGCGTTATGGAATAGAGGGCTTTGAAAATGATGAGGGCTACGATATTTTAATAAAGATAGCTAAAAAACGCGGAATGCTCATTTCGGGTGGCGAGGTTAATACAGAACGTGCCGCAATAACTGTTATAGATGAATTTCGTGCAGGCAAAATAGGAAACATTTCACTTGAAAGTCCCGAGGATATTGAAAGCGAGTGATTTTTGTGGCTTTTGAAGCTTTAGAATTAGAGTTAAAACAGCAAGGTTATAAATATATTTGCGGAGTAGATGAGGCAGGAAGAGGCCCTTTAGCCGCTCCCGTTTTTGCTGCTGCTGTTATTTTAAAAGAGGATGCTGTTTTAGAAGGATTAAACGACTCTAAAAAGCTTACTGAAAAGAAAAGGGAAGAACTCTATGATAAAATAATTTCCCAAAGCATTGCTTATAGCATTATGTATGTTGATGAAAAAACCATTGATGAAATCAACATTTTAAATGCAACTATGGGTGCTATGAAAGCTGCAGTAAATTCACTTAAGGTAAAACCTAATGCAGTTCTAATTGACGGAAACAAGGCTCCTCAGCTCGATGTAGGCTTAGTTAGATGCGAAATAAAGGGAGATGCGAGGATTAAATCAATAGCCGCGGCATCTGTGCTTGCCAAGGTTGCAAGGGATAGATATATGATGGAGCTTGATAAAAAATATCCGCAGTATCAGTTTTCCAAGCATAAAGGCTATGGAACTAAGCTTCATTATGAAATGCTCGACCTTTACGGCGTAAGTGATGTACATAGAATGTCCTTTTTGAAAAAGTATTTTGAGGGCAAAAAGAATGCTTAATTCTAAAAAAAGCCTTGGCGATTTTGGTGAAAATTTTACTGTTAAGTATCTAAAAAAGAACGGATATAAAATTGTTTCACAGAACTTTCATTCGCGTTACGGCGAAATTGATATAATAGCAGTAAAAAATGATATTTTAGCTTTTGTAGAGGTTAAAGCAAGGGCTCATAATAGCCTTTTCAAACCAAGAGAAGCCGTCGATTATTATAAACAAAATAAAATAATTAAAACAGCACAGCTTTTTATGATGGCTTATAACAGTAATATTCAGCCTCGCTTTGATGTTAGCGAAGTTGTTGTAATAAAAACCGAAAAGGATAAATATAAAGTATTAGAATTTGAATATATAGAAAATGCTTTTTCGGTGGGATAATATGAATTTTTTTGATTTGCACGCTGACACTCTTTTTGAATTAGATAAACAAGGCCTTATTTTAGATAATAAAACCTTGGCTGTTAATTTAAAAAATATGAGAGGCTTTGAAAAAATAATAAGATGCTATGCTGTATTTACTCCCGATGAAATAAAAGGAGAAAACGCAGAAAGGCATTATGATAGGCTTTTAAATGTTTTTAATAATCAGATAAATAAGTATAGAGAAGTTACAAAAATTGAAAATAAGGACGACCTTGAAAATATAGGAATTGGCGCAATATTAACTGTAGAAAATTTAAGTATTTTGAATGGTAAACTTGAAAATATAGAAAAATTAAAAGAAAATGGTGTAAAGCTTTGTAGCCTTACATGGAATGGTGAAAACGAGCTGGGGTTTGGAAGCGCACAAAATAAAAAACTTAAGCTTTTTGGCAAACAAGCTGTGGCAGAGTTAGAAAAAAACAATATAATTATTGATGTTTCTCATTTAAGCGATAAAGGCTTTGAGGATGTGCTAAAACTGTCAAAAAGACCGTTTATTGCAAGTCATTCAAACTCAAGAAAAATCTGTAATAATGCTCGAAATTTAAAGGATGAGCATATAAAAGAGATTATAAAAAGAAATGGTTTAATAGGCATTAATTTCTATAAATTCTTTTTAAATAAAAAGGGTAATGCAGAGCTTTATGATGTTTTAAAGCATATAGAACATATACTCTCTCTAGGCGGCGAAAATGTTCTTTCTATCGGCACCGATTTTGACGGCGCAGATGTTATAAGAGAGCTAAGTGATGACAGCAAAGTTAAAAACCTTTACACACTTTTACTTGAAAACGGATATAACAAACAAATAGCTGATAAAATATTTTATAAAAATGCATATAATTTCTTTTCAAATAACATATAAAGGATGAAAAAAATGAACTACAGAAGCACAAGAGATAACAATGTTATCAAAAATTCAAAATTTGCAATTGCAAACGGAATTTCGGTTGAGGGCGGACTTTTTGTTCCTGATGAATTTCCTCAGATTAAGCTTTCAGAGTTAGAGGCTCTTTCTAAAAAAAGCTACAAAGAAATTGCAAAGTTTGTTTTAGCAAAATATTTAAGCGATTTTACAAAAGAGGAAATTGACTCTTGCGTAGACGCTGCATACACATCAGAGAAATTCGGTGGAAATGACACCACTCCGCTTCATAAATTAAATGGAACAGCTTCTGTTTTAGAGCTATGGCATGGACCTACCTGTGCATTTAAGGATATGGCACTTCAAATACTTCCTCACCTTATGATGACATCAGCTAAAACTGTGCTTGATAATAAGAAAATAGTGATTTTAGTTGCAACCTCGGGCGACACCGGCAAAGCTGCATTAGAAGGCTTTAAAGATGTTGAAGGCACCGAAATTATGGTATTCTATCCTGAAGACGGAGTCAGCAAAATACAAAAGCTTCAAATGAATACCCAAGAGGGTAACAATGTAACTGTTTGTGGAATAGACGGAAACTTTGACAACGCTCAAAGCGGTGTTAAGGCTATCTTTACAAATACAGAGGTTAAAGACAAGCTCTTAGAAAATAATATGATTTTCTCAAGCGCAAACTCAATTAACTGGGGCAGACTTGTTCCTCAGGTAGTTTACTATGTAGCTTCGTATTGCAGACTTATTAAAGAGAATGAAATAAAAGCAGGAGATAAGGTAAACTTTGTCGTTCCCACAGGAAACTTTGGTAATATTCTTGCTGGTTATTACGCTATGAAAATGGGCGTTCCTGTAAATAAGCTTATCTGTGCTTCAAATGCAAACAATGTTTTAACTGATTTTATTAAAACAGGTACATACGATAAGAACAGAAAGTTCTTTACAACCATTTCACCTTCAATGGATATTTTAATTTCAAGCAATTTAGAGCGTCTTATTTACGACCTTTATGATAAGGACGACAAAAAGATAGCAGAGCTTATGAATGAGCTTTCTGCTAACGGAAAATACACAGTTGACACTTCTGTTTTAGATAAAATGTCAAATCTTTTTGTTGGTGGCTGCTGCGATGATAACAGCACCAAAAACACTATTGATGACACCTTTAAAAAGTATAATTATCTCTGTGATACACATACAGCTGTCGCCGTAAATGTTTACAATAACTACTATAACAGCACAAATGACACAACCAAAACAGTTATTGTTTCAACAGCAAGCCCTTATAAGTTCTCCGAGGATGTTTTAAAGGCAATAGTTCCCGAATTTAAAGCAAATGACGAGTTTGAGGTTATTGATATTTTAGAAAAAGAAACAAATACAAAAGCTCCCGCACAGCTTAAAAACCTTAAAAATAAAGAGGTTAGATTTAAAAATATTTGCGATAAAAACGATATGCAAAATAAAGTTTTATCTAACCTGAATATAAAATAGTAAAGGGGGATAACCTTGTCGCTTTACTGCATTTCCGACCCCCATCTGTCGCTTTCCTGCGATAAACCAATGGATGTATTCGGCGGTGCGTGGCAGGATTATGTAGCCCGTTTAAAAGAAAACTGGAATAGCACGGTAACCGATGAAGATACAGTTGTTATCCCCGGGGATATTTCCTGGGGAATGAACCTAAAAGAGTCGCTCAGCGATTTTCAGTTTTTAAACAGCCTTAACGGAAAAACCAAAATCATTGGTAAAGGTAATCACGATTATTTTTGGACATCGGTTTCAAAAATGCAGGCGTTTTTTACCGAAAACGGACTTGACACCCTTAAAATACTTCATAACAATTTTTATGAGTATGGCGAAAACTATGGCATCTGCGGTTCACGAGGCTGGATAAATGAAAATGGCAACACGCAGGATAAAAAAATATTAAACCGCGAGGCAATGCGCCTTGAGGCTTCAATAAAGCCTTGCGTTGAAATGGGGAGAGAACCTATAGTATTTCTCCATTATCCGCCTGTTTACAGCGAAAATATATGCTATGAGATTTACGATGTCTTAAAAAAATACAATGTAAAAAAATGCTATTACGGACATATACATGGAAACGGCTACAGATATGCTATTGACGGACTGTTTGATGGTATTGATTTTCGCCTAATTTCGTGTGATTATACCGAATTTTATCCTGTTAAAGTATTATAATTTAGATTTTTTTAAAAAAATTAAAAAAATATTGAAAAAAATGTAGTTTTTTTTATTTGTTTATGTTATAATCTATCGGATAGAAAAAAGTAAAGTTAATTTATGCCATATTGGCTTAAAATCAGGAGGAAGAAAAATGACATTAGTTTCCAACACTAAAACCGAATTAAACACAGTTGTGCTTGAAATTTCGGTTGGAGCAGAAGAATTTGAGGCAGCATGCGCTGAGGCATACCGCAAAAATGTCGGTAAAATAAATATCCCCGGATTCAG
>JAFSGZ010000019.1 GCA_017440545.1 Oscillospiraceae bacterium | reverse complement strand
TTTCTTTTGAATTCAGACAATGCGGAACTCACTTTATTAAGGACGGTAAAGAATATAAATTACAGACAAAAGACCTGTGTAGTCAAGCAAGAAAAGCAGGAATAGATTTTATAGCAGACAGATAAATTCCAATTTATCGAATAGATGATATTTGTTTAGAAAAGGGTTTTAGGTTCTCCTAAAAAGCGGAAAATGTGATATACATTTTCCCTGCTTGTTACGGTGTAAGACATAATTAAAAGCTGTGCAGATAATTTCTGCACAGCTTTTTCTGTCCTTTAGAGTACAACTCTTAAAGTGTCTTCCTTTTTGTTTTTAAGGTTACTGCTCATCGTCTATGGCTTCAGGGGTTTCTGCTTCTGTTTCTTCGGCTTCAGCCTCTAAAGCAGCTTCCTTTTCCTGAGCTAAAAGCTCTTCGGGGGAGAGCTTTTCAACCTCGTTTGTTTCTGCCTCGTCATCGTGTGCTACCGATGCAAATGAAGCTACCTTACTGTCGTCATCGAGCTTCATAATTCTTACGCCGAGGGTATTTCTTGACGAAATTGAAATATCGCCAATTCTTATTCTTATAATTACGCCGTTATCGGATATGAGCATTAAATCGTCATCGCCGTTTACAGACATAACGCCGCAGACATCGCCGCGCTTATCGTCAACTCTGTAGTTTGTGCTACCGTAGCCGCCGCGGGTTTGTATTCTGTACTGGTCGATTTGACATCTCTTACCAAAGCCCTTATCGGTGACGGTGAGAATGGTTTCGCCCTCTGTAACCTTTGTGAATGCCACAACCTTGTCGCCCTCGCGAAGCCTAATTCCGCGAACACCCGAAGCGTTACGCGAAACGGCTCTGATGGCGCTTTCCTCAAATCTTACTGCCTTACCTTTTTTGGTTGCAAGCATAAGGGTGTCGTTTCCGTCTGTCAGCCTTACGGCACAGAGGCTGTCGCCCTCTTTAAGATTAACTGCAATAAGACCTGTTTTTCTTATATTCTTATACTCCTTTAAGGCAGTTCTCTTAACAAGGCCCTTTTCGGTTGCCATAATTAAGTATTTACCCTCATCCTCTAAATCAGAGAGATGTATCATAGCGGCAATCTTTTCGCCCTGCTCGATGGGAAGAAGGTTTATAATGTTACTGCCCTTTGAGGTACGGCTGCCCTCGGGAATTTCAAAACATTTTAATCTGTAAATCTTACCTCTGTCGGTTACAAACAGCACATAATCGTGCGAGGAGGATACAAACATTTCCTTTACAAAGTCGTCCTCGCGCCTCTTCATACCCGAAACGCCTCTGCCGCTTCTTGCCTGTGTTCTGTAAACATCGGCAGGAATACGCTTAATGTAACCATAGTGTGTTAAGGTTACTACGCTGTCCTCTTCGGGAATTAAGTCCTCAATGTCAACCTCACCGGCAACATCGGAAATCTGGGTGCGTCTGTCGTCCGAAAATCTGTCGCGCAGATTTAAAGACTGTGTTTTAACTACATCAAGAATTCTCGCCTTGCTTGAGAGAATATCCTGACACTCTTTAATAAACCTAAGCTTTTCGTCTAACTCATCTAAAATCTTTTGCTTTTCTAAATTTGCAAGCTTTCCGAGCTGCATTTGAACTATTGCAGTTGCCTGAACATCGTCAAATGAAAATCTCTCGCAAAGATTTGCTTTAGCCTCGTTTACATCAGCGCTCTTTCTTATGATGTTTATAACCTCATCAATAAAATCGAGAGCCGTTTTAAGTCCCTCTAAAATATGGGCTCTCTCCTGAGCCTTTTTCATATCAAAGCGGGTTTTACGCTCAACAATTTCACACTGGAAATCTATATTGTTTTGAAGCATTTCCTTTAGTGTTAAAACCTGAGGCTTGCCGTTTACTATGGCAATAAGGTTTGCACCAAAGGTTGTTTGAAGCTCGGTGTAGGCGAAAATCTTGTTAAGAACAACCTGAGGATTAACATCCTTTTTAACGTCAACAACTATTCTTATTCCGCCGTCGCGCTTTGAGGAATAGTCAACAACATCGTCGATGCCCTCAATTCGCTTTTCTGCCGCTAAATCGTAAATCTTTTTAACAAGCGCTTCTTTTCTTACCTTATAGGGAATTTCGGTTATAACAATTCTTGACTTTCCGTTTGAAAGCTCCTCAATTTCGGTTTTTCCGCGAACGGTTATTTTGCCCTTACCTGTTGCATAGGCGGCTCTTATACCGCTTCTTCCCATAATAATTGCGCCTGTTGGGAAATCGGGGCCCTTAATATGCTGACAAATTTCCTGAAGGTCAGCATCGGGATTATCAATAAGACAGCACATACCGTCGATAACCTCACCTAAATTGTGAGGAGGTATTTCGGTTGCCATACCAAATGCAATACCGCTTGAGCCGTTAACTAAAAGCTGTGGAAATCTGACAGGGAGCACAGAGGGTTCCTTTTTGCTGTCGTCAAAGTTGGGAACAAAATCTACTGTGTCCTTTTCAATATCGTCAAGCATCTGAAGAGAGAGCTTGTTCATTTTAGCTTCGGTGTAACGATATGCCGCAGGGGGATAGCCGTCTATATTACCGAAGTTACCGTGTCCGTCAACAAGTGGGTAACGAAGCGAAAAGTCCTGTGCCATACGCACCATAGCATCGTAAACGCTGGCGTCGCCGTGCGGGTGGTAGCTACCTAAAACGGCACCAACTGTGGTGGCGCACTTTTTATAAGGCTTTTCGGGAGTGAGCCCTAAATCATACATTGTGTATAAAATTCTTCTATGTACGGGCTTTAGTCCGTCTCTTACATCAGGAAGAGCACGACCAACAAGCACCGACATTCCGTACTGAAGCATACTTGCTTTGACTTCATCAACTATTTCAACAGGTTTAATATTGGTTTCTTCACTACTGGGCCAATAAACCTTTTCTTGCTTAGCCATTTAAAACTCCTCCTTTCTTAAATATCCAAATCTGTTGCAAAAACTGCATTTTCTTCAATAAATATCTTTCTCGGCTCAACCTCTTCACCCATAAGCATTGTAAAGGTTTCGTCGGCAAGAGCCGCATCTTCCATTGTTACCTGCAAAAAGGTTCTTCTTTCGGGGTCGAGTGTTGTTTCCCAAAGCTGTTCGGGATTCATTTCACCAAGACCTTTATAGCGCTGAATATCAACATTTACGCCGCCGAGCTGTTCCTTATATAAGTCCCTTTCCTCTTCTGTGAATGCATCAAAGTGCTGCTTGCCCTTTGAAACTCTGAAAAGCGGGGGCTGTGCTAAATAAATATGTCCCGTTTCAATAAGCTGTGGCATATAGCGGAAGAAGAATGTTAATAAAAGCGTTCTGATGTGCGAGCCGTCGACATCGGCATCCGCCATTATAACAATTTTATCGTATCTTAGCTTTTCAATGTCAAAATTCTCAGCAATTCCTGTTCCGAGCGCAATTATAACAGGGGTGAGCTTATCGTTTCCGTAAACCTTATCATCCCTTGCCTTTTCAACATTGAGCATTTTACCCCAAAGGGGAAGTATTGCCTGATAGGTTGAGTTTCTGCCCTCAACGGCACTACCACCCGCAGAGTCACCCTCTACGATAAAGATTTCGGTTTTAGTAGCGTCGTCGGAAATGCAGTCCTTTAATTTTTCGGGCATACGGGTTCTGTTTCCGATTCCCGATTTATTTCTTGAAGCTTCTCTTGCCTTTTGAGCTGCCTCACGCGCATTTGATGCGGCGATTGCCTTTTCAAGTATTATTTTGGAGTCGTCAGGGTTTTCCTCTAAATATCTATAAAGCTTGTCCGAAACCATATCTCTGACTAATGTGCCGATAGATGTGTTTCCGAGCTTTGCTTTGGTTTGACTTTCAAATTGTGCATCGGCAAGCTTTACCGACACAACTGCAACAAGACCCTCTAAAATATCGTCGCCCTTTAGGTTGTCCTTTGAGTCTTTAAGCTTTTTAAAGTCGTGCGCGTATTTATTAACAATTCGGGTAACGCTTTGCTTAAATGCCTGTTCATGCGTTCCGCCGTCGACGGTGTAAAGGGTGTTTGCAAAGGATAAAATCTTGCTGTCATAGGAAGTTGACCATAAAAGCGCAATTTCCGCCATACTGTCGCCGCGTTCCCCTGAAAGATAGATTACATCTTTAATAAGGCTTTCCTTTTTCATACCCTTTAAAAGATATTCAACATAGGATTTAATTCCGCCCTCATAGTGAAGTTCGTCGCTTTTTCCCGCTGTTAGAGAATCCTCTCGCTTATCGGAAATTTTAACCTTTATACCTGCATTTAAGAATGCCTGCTCGCGAAGGCGGTTTAAGAGAATTTCATAATCATATTCTGTTTCCTCAAATACCTGAGGGTCGGCTTTAAATAAAATTTCGGTTCCGCGTCTATCGGTGTCTCCGATAATTTTAACATCCTCAACAGGCTTTCCGCGTTCATAGCGCTGATAGTAAATTTTACCCTCGTTGTGAACCCTTACCTCTAAATATTCAGACAGAGCATTAACAACAGAAGCACCAACGCCGTGAAGACCGCCCGAAACCTTATATCCGCCGCCGCCGAATTTACCGCCTGCGTGAAGAACGGTGAATACAACGGTGATGGTGGAAATTCCTTGTTTTGGGTGAATACCAACGGGAATACCGCGGCCGTCATCGACAACCCTTATTACATTGCCGGGAAGAATCTCAACTGTGATAAGGTCGCACTCGCCTGCAAGCGCCTCGTCGATTGAGTTATCCACAATTTCATAAACAAGGTGGTGAAGTCCTCTCGGACCTGTTGAGCCTATGTACATACCGGGGCGTTTTCTAACCGCCTCAAGACCCTCTAACACCTGTATTTGATTTTCGTCGTACTTCTGAGTTATGTTGTCCACAGAAATTCTCCTTTAATTTAATACTTTATATTTTTAGTTTACATTAAATTTTTAGTCTATAGTGAATATTGTTGAATTTTTAAATTTTGTTTTCTTTAAATCTCTTTTTTAAGGTTGCGGGGGAGATTTTTGAAATGTAGGTTTTACTTTCTCCTTTTTCCTCACAGACAATAAAGCTCTTTGGAAGGTCAGAGGTTAAATATATAACCTCACCGTTTTTTTCGCTTTTTTTAAGAAATTCTTTAGTGTCCTTTGATATAGATGTGTTTTCTATGTCGAAAATGCCGATTATTTTGCGTTTTTTTACCGCATAGTCGTTTCCTAAGTGAATATACATTCCTTATTCCTCAATTTTTAAAATTTCGCCGTTTTTTACCTCAAAAACAGATTTATTTTTTCTATTCTCAAATATATCCTTTTGACAGCAGCTTATAAACACCTGAAAATCCTTAATTTTATCAAGAATAAATTTTTGCCTTGTGCTGTCAAGCTCGCTCATTACATCATCAAGTATTACAATGGGTGCTTTGTTTAAAATATTTTTAATAAGCTCGGTTTTGGCTAATATAAGAGAAATAACCGCGCTTCTAATCTGACCTTGAGATGCAAAGCTTTTAGCCTCTTTGCCGTTTATAAAAATTTTAAGTTCATCTCTGTGCGGACCGTAAAGGCACTGCTTTGAAAAATTTTCCTTATCTTTATTTTCAAGCATTTTATTAAGATAATCTTCGCAAAGCTCGTTTGTGCTTTTTATGCCTACTTCTTTTATATCAAAAGAGGAACATTCATAAAAAATATCTATACTGTCGCGCCCGTTTGCCATTTCATTAAAGAATTTTTTAATATATGGCTTTATTTTTTCTATAAGCTCAAGTCGGCTTAAAGTAATAGAGGTGCCGTACTTTGCCATCTGCATTGAATAAACCTCTACTATCTTTTCATCCGCTTCTTCTTTAAGAAGCTTATTTTTATGCATTACAATTTTTTCGTAATGGTTTATATTAGAAAGATAGGAAGGAAAAAGGCTACAGAGTATGCTATCTAAAAAATCTCGTCTTAACGAAGGGGAGCCTTTTATTAAAAGCAAATCGTCGGGGGAAAATGCGGTCATAGGAAAATGACCTACTAAAGTCCTTGAGCTTTTATATGCCTTGTCGTTTTTTATAACCTTTTTTATTAGCTTGCCGTTTTCTAAAAGAGAGGCATATTTTACTTGTTTTTCAGGCTCATCAAAATTTCCCTCTATATAAAAGGATTTTTCTGTTTCTTTAATCATTTCTTTTTCCTTTGAACCGCGAAAGCTGCGGCTTCCCGATAAAAGAAATATACTTTCAAGTAAATTTGTTTTGCCCTGTGCATTTTCGCCGACAATTACATTTACATTTTTATTAAAGCTTAAATTGGCATTATTTATATTTCTAAAGCCTTTAACCTTTATATTTTTTAAATACATTATTTAACCTGTATCTCCACATCGTCAATTTGTATTTTGTCGCCTTTATAAATTTTCTTTTTACGCTGTGTACAAATTTCGCCGTTTAAACTAACATAACCCTCGATAACCATAAGCTTAGCTTCGCCGCCTGTTTCGGCTATACCGCTAAACTTTAAAAGGTTATCTAATGTTATAAATTCATCTCTTATTTCAATAATTTCTTTATTCATATTTATTTAGCCTCATAGGAAGAACAAGCATAGTGTAGTCGTCGCTGTCGGGAGGAATAATTTTAGCCGAGCTTTCGGGTGAATTTAGGCAAACTATAACCTCGTCGTTTTTGCAGTTTTTAAGTGCGTCTAACAAATATCTGTTATTAAATCCGATTTCTATATCCTTGCCCTCAATTTTTGCAGGCAGGCTTTCTTTAATTTTACCAACTGCAGTTGTACATTCAATTTGAACACTGTTATCTCTGAAGGTAAGCTTTACGGGGTTTATAAGCTTTTCCTCGGTTATGATATTAACCCTTTCAAAACATTCTATAAATATTCTTCTGTTTATTCTGACTTCGGTTTCCCAGGAGCTCGGAATAGCTCTTTCATAATCAATAAAGTCGCCCTCTAATAAACGAGAAATAACTGTGTAATTTTCAATTTCAAAAATAATGTGCTTTTTAGAAATATTGATGGACATTTTTTCATCATAGTCATCAGATAAAATCTTCATAAGCTCATTTAAGGTTTTTCTCGGAACTACAAAGCTCTTTTTTTCATCACCCTCAATTTTTCTTCTGCAAACAGCCATTCTAAATCCGTCAACCGAAATCAAATTGAAGTAACCATTTTTAATATCAAACTTTGAGCCCATATGTACAGGTCTTTGCTCATTTTGTGCTATTGCAAAAAAGGTTTGTGCTATCATATCACGAACCTCACCCTGTGAGAGTGTTACAGCATTGTCAACACTAACAGAGGGTAAATCGGGAAACTCTTCTGCATTAATTCCTATAATATTATACTGTGTTTTGCCGCCGACAATGGTACACATACATTTGTCGTCCATATCAAAGAACACATTTTCGCTGTCAAGACGGGTGAGCATTTCAAGTAGCAGCTTTGCGGGGAATATAACCTCACCCTCTCTTTCAACAGAGGCGGGAATGGTTGCAGTAATTCCCATTTCTAAATCGTAGCCTGCTAAAAAGAGGGTGTTTCCGAATGACTTTAATAAAATACCCTCGATAGCCGATATAACGCTTTTTGCGCTTACTGCACCTATAACCTTAGTTACGGCAGTTTTCATATCTTCCTTGTTAACAATTATTTTCATTATCTTTTCCTTTCGCACTTTTATGTGTGTAATATAAATATTAGTAATAATAGTAATAGAGACGGTGAAAACGGTTGAAAACTTTTTATTTGGCTCTACAGCCTTAAATATTGGCATTTTTTATTAACATTTGCCATCTTAAAAATTTGAGGAAAATTTTTTTAATTTCACACTAAGGACCTTAAAAATGAGGTTATGTTAAAAACTCAAATGTGGAAAACTAAAAACTTGTGGAAAACTAAAGGAATTATGTAAACTAAGGAAACCTGTGTGGAAAAGTCGGTGGAAAGTGTGAAAAAATGGCATAAACAAGCCAAAATTTAATGTTTTCTTACAAAAAATGTTAAAAATTACTTATTTCTGAATGACTTTATAATATTAGTAATTTTAATAGCCTTATCTCTGTTTTTCTCAATAAGCTTTCGGACATTCGAAATAGCATAAATAACGGTGGTATGGTCCTTGCCGCCAAATTCGGCGCCGATAGATTTTTGAGAAAGGCCAGTGATTTCTCTTATGATATACATAGCAATCTGCCTTGCCTCTGTAATTTCGGCGGTGCGCTTGTTTGACTTAATATCATCATAGGAAATTTCAAACACCCTTGAAACCTCATTGATGATTTTATCAATGGTGACAGACATAGGCTGGTCGGAAGCGAGTATTTCCTTAATTGCGTTTTGTGCAACAATAATTGAAGGCTGCTGATTTTCAAAAACCATATAAGCATTAATCTTTTTAACAACGCCCTCTAACTGCCTTATGTTGTTTTTAAGTCTGTTGGCAATAAACTCGCAAACCTCAGAGGGAATGTCAATAGATAAAAGCTCTGCCTTTCTCTTAATAATTGCAACGCGGGTTTCATAATCGGGGGGCTGAATGTCAGCAAGAAGTCCCATTTCAAAACGGTTTCTAACCCTCTCGGTTAATGAAATCATATCTCTCGGGGGCCTGTCCGATGTAAACACTATCTGCTTTCCTGCGTGATAGAGATAATCAAAGGTATGGAAAAATTCCTCCTCTGTTTGAGGCTTTCCTATGATAAACTGAATATCGTCCATTAAAAGCACATCGGCAGAACGGTATTTTTCCTTAAAGGGAGCAATATGGTCGGTAAAGGAATGGTCCTGCTTGTTTTTCTGAAGTGCCTCAATAAGCTCGTTACCAAACTGCTCTGCATTTGTGTAAATAATTTTTGTATTGGGACGGCGTCTTTTAATCTCGTTAAATATAGAATACAAAAGGTGGGTTTTTCCAAGTCCCGAATCGCCGTATAAAAACAGCGGGTTATAGGTTTGCGACGGATTTGTTGCAACCGACACGCAGGCAGCGTGTGCAAACTTATTTGAAGGACCTACTATAAAGGACGAAAAGGTGTATTTATATCCGCCGTTTTGGAAAAAGTCCTCATTATCCTCGCCCGGCTTTAGATGCACAGGCTCGGGAAGCTTTGGCTTAATCTCGTCTAAGTCGATTCCGTCGTCAGAGGAAATTTCAATTTTTATATCGACACCCATTATTTCATAAAAGGCATCACGCAAAAGCTTTGTGTAGTTTTCAGTTATGGTTTTTTTCTGTGTAGCGTTGGGAACAGATAAATGTGCCACCGAATTTTCAAGCGACACAGGATTTAAAACCGTAATCCAAAGCTTATAGGCAATAGAAGAAAGACGGTTGTTTTTTACATATTCAGTTTCAATATATTCAAGCACAAGCTTCCAGATATTTTCAAAATATTCCATAAAATCCCCCAAATAGATTATTTTTAGTGCATAGGTATACTATTTCATTCTCTAAAATTATAACATTTTTAATTTACAATTTCAACCCCTATATTATAATTATATATATAAATATAATATATAAAGCGAAAAAGGTAAAAGAAAGAGAAAAAAAGAAATTTATCACATTATGTAGTGGTTTAAAAGATTTTTTAAAAGAAAAACCCCATTTTGTTGTTTTTTTAAAAGCCTTATTGTAAACCCAAGCAAAAAAAGTGCTTGACTTTATAGGTACTTTTACGCTATAATGCTATATTGCATAAGGATTTATTTCGTGCGGCGTTTGCCGTAGACTATTAAAATGATAATCCTATAAAAATCTGGGAGGAAATACAATGCTTAGAACATACCAACCTAAGAAGCTTCAAAGAAAGAAAGAACACGGCTTTATGAAGAGAATGGCTACTAAAAACGGCCGCAAGGTGTTAGCTCGCAGAAGAGCAAAGGGCAGAGCACGCTTAAGTTATTAAGAAAGCTAAGGCCACTTTTTTAAAGAGTGGTCTTTTTCTCTTTTTTTAAGGACAATTTTTTTATGTTGATGACATAAAAAAACGCGGTGAAAAGATATGAAGAAATACGCCGTTATTAAGAAAAACTCGGTCTTTAAAAGGCTTTATAACAAAGGCAAATGCATAGTTTGCCCTTTGTTTGTGCTGTATATAAGAAAAATAAATACAGACAGCCTTTTTGTTGGAATAACCGTTTCAAAAAAGATAGGTAAGGCACACCTTAGAAACCGCGCAAAAAGGGTTTTAAGGGTGGCGGCAAGAGAGGCGCACAAAGCGGGACTTTGCGGCTATGAAATCGTTTTAACAGCAAGGGTAAAAACCCCGTTTGTAAAAAGCGATAGGGTGAGAGATGAGCTTATCTCTGCCTTAAAGAAAAATGGGTATCTCTTATGAAAAAGCCTCTGATTTTCTTAATTTCGCTTTACAGAAAATATATCTCGCCGCACAAAACCCCCTGCTGCCGATTTACTCCGACCTGCTCGCAGTACGCTATCTCGGCAATACAAAAGCACGGCGCTTTTTTGGGACTTATAATGTCAGTAGCGCGCGTTTTGAGGTGTAACCCCTACAATGCGGGCGGCTATGACCCCGTGCCCGATTATTTTACCTTAAGAAGCAGCTTCGGAGTTATAAAGAAACATAAAAAATAGGGTAAATCACCCTAAAAGATACTAAAACTTGCGGAAAATCGGGCAAACGCCCTTAAAATAAAGGAGCCAAGTTATGAATTTTATAATGAACCTTTTTGGCTATCCTCTCGGCTGGATTATGTGGCTGGGCTACAAAATTGTGCCGGTTTATTGGGTAGCAATTATTCTCTTTACATTTATTGTAAGAGCCGCTATGCTCCCCCTTTCAATTAAACAGCAAAAAAATATGGCTCACGGTCAGCTTTTCAGACCCAAGATTGATGCCATCAATAAAAAATATTCCGATAATAAGGAAAAGGCTCAGGAAGAAATAAACAAGCTTTACGCTAAAGAGGGATATAACCCCTTCGGCGGCTGCTCGTCGCTCTTTTTGCAGCTTCCTATCATCTATGGTCTTATAGATGTTATCTACAGACCTATGACCCACCTTTTAAGACTTCCCAAGGAAGTAATTGCAAACGCAAAAGCACTTCTCGAAACAGTCGGCGTTGATTTTACCAAAAATAGCCTCTCGTCAGAGCTTACCATTTTAGGTCAGCTTGACAAAAACCGCGACCTTTTAATTGAGGGTACCTCTAAAATTGAAGGCATCGGTGTAAAGGCTTTTGATAAAATGTCAAGTATCGACTTAAACTTTTTAGGTATGAACCTTGGCGACACTCCCACTTGGGCTTGGAATCTTCTTATTTTAATTCCTATTTTCTCACTTTTAACTGCAATGCTTTCGTCATACATTTCGATGAAGCAAACCTCGCAGGGACAGGACACAAATAAGGGCTGTAACTATGCTATGACCTTTTTAATGCCATTTATGTCGGCATACTTTAGCTTTTTAGTTCCCGCCGGCGTAGGCTTTTACTGGATTATTTCAAACATTGTTGCAGGTGTACAGGGCGTGATTTTAAGAAAAATCTATACACCCGAAAAAATGAAGGAAATCCTTGCTAAAGAAAAGGCAAAGGGCAAAAATAAAAAGAAGAAAAAGTCATTTATGGAAAAAATGGTTGAGGCACAAGGTGCCGCCGCCACCGCTCAGGGCGCTTATTCCGATAAGGAAAAAGAGCTTTCCGACGAGCAAAAAAGAGCATTGGCTGAGGCTAAAAAGCGTCAGAATATGAAGGATAAGGACAAACTTGCCGAGGCAAGACGCCGCTATGCCGAAAAATACGGCGACGATATTTAAAGTTAACAAGCATAACGCTTAAAATAGATTATTGGCAGATTTTCTGTCGGGAAAGGATAAAAAATGAAGCAGCTTATCTTTAGCGCCAAAACTGTCGAAGCGGCAGTAGAGAAGGCGGCAGCAGAGCTTTCTGTTTCTGTTGATGCCCTTAAGTATGAAGTTGTAAGTGAAGGAAAAAAAGGCTTGTTTTCGAGTAAAGATGCAGAAATCAGAGTTTTAACAAGCGACAAGAAAAAAAGAGTAGAAACATTCTTAAAAGAAGTAATTGAAAACTTCCCCTTAAATGATGTAAATGTAGAGGTAGAGGCAGACGACGAATGTGTCAGCATTAACATTACAGGTGAAGAGGCGTCATACCTTATCGGCAGACGCGGCGACACCTTAAATGCACTTCAGTATCTCTGCGGACTTATTGTAAACAACGGCGAGGAAAAATACAGCCGCGTTTCTTTAAACATCAACGCTTACAGAGAAAAGAGAGAGAAAACCTTAGAGGCTCTCGCAAAAAGACTTGCAAATCAAGCAATCCGCACAGGTAAAAGCGTAACCTTAGAGCCTATGGCTCCCTACGAGAGAAGAATTATTCACTCAACAGTTCAGAAAATCGAGCACGTTGAGTCAAGCTCAATAGGAACAGAACCCAACAGACGTGTAGTTATCACATCTGATGGCACAGGCAGAAAAAGACACGACTCCCGCCGCGATAATAACCGCCGCGGAAGAAAATTTGAGGACAGAAGAAAAGAGGACAACAGTGAGTCTTTAATTAAGGACGATTTCCTCACCTCAAGCTCAACTATTGAGGGACTTAAAAAGGAAAAAGAGATAAGGGACGCACAGCTTCCCCTTTACACCAAGATAGAGCTTTAATAAAATTGGGCGCTGCGCCAATTAAAGAGTTTAAAGTAAATGCTTTAAATCGGCATATCGCCAAGATATGCCGATTTTTTGTTTTAAAAGACACTATTAATTTTAATAAACC
>JAFSGZ010000018.1 GCA_017440545.1 Oscillospiraceae bacterium | reverse complement strand
TTTAAGCTTGTTTCGGATATGGAGAAAAAGTGGGACGAAATGAAAGAAATTGCTAAAAGCTATACAAAATAAGGAGATATAAAATGAAATACACAGTTGTTGACAGTTACGAAAAGTTAAGCCGTTTAGCTTCAAACCTCATCGCATCACAAATCACAGTTAAGCCCAGCACCCTTTTAGGTCTTGCAACAGGCTCAACTCCCCTCGGTACATACAAAAGACTTGCCGAGCTTTGCAAAAATGGTGATGTTGATTTTTCAGGTGTTACAACAGTTAACCTTGACGAATACGCAGGAATTGACAGAAGCGATATAAACAGCTATTATTATTTTATGAACACAAACCTTTTTGACCACGTAAACATTGACAAGAACAACACCTATGTTCCAAACGGAAAGGCCGAAGATTTAGAAGCAGAGTGCAAGGCTTATGATGAGAGAATCAAAAACTTCGGCGGTATTGACTTGCAGCTTCTCGGCATCGGTTTTGACGGACACATCGGTTTCAACGAACCCGACAGCGAATTTGTTGCAGGTACACATGTTGTTACATTAGACGAGTCTACAATTAAAGCTAATGCAAGATTTTTTGAAAGTGAAAACGATGTTCCCAAAAAAGCAGTTACAATGGGTATGCTTTCAATTATGCAGGCAAAGAAAATTCTTATGGTTGTAAATGGTGAAGGCAAAAAAGAAATTTTAGAGAAAGCTTTATTCGGGCCTATTACCCCCAAGGTTCCCGCTTCTATTCTTCAGCTTCATCCCGACGTTACAGTTATCTACACTCCCGAAAACGCATAAGGAGAATTTTAATGTATAACATCGGTATAGACTTGGGCGGCACAAATATTGCTGTTGGTGTTGTTAGTGAAGACTATAAAATTGTGGGCAGAAGCTCTGTTAAAACAAATGCACCCCGCCCCGACTATGAAATTGCTGACAGCATTAAAGAAGCAGTTGAGCTTGCGCTTTTAGATGCAAAGCTTACCTTAAACGACATTGACTCTATCGGTATTGGCTCTCCCGGAGTTATTGACTCCAAGAGAGGCATTATAAAATTTGCCAACAACTTAAAATTTAAAAATTCACATATGGCAGAGCTTTTAAGTGAGCGACTTAATTCAAAAGAAGTTTATCTTGCAAACGATGCAAATGCCGCAGCTTACGGCGAGTTTATTGCAGGTGCAGGAAAAGGCGCTTCAAGCTTTGTTGTTGTAACACTCGGCACAGGTGTTGGCGGTGGTATTATTATAAATAACAAGCTTGTAACCGGCTTTAACTACGCAGGTGCAGAGCTTGGTCATTTCACCATTTGTCACGACGGACTTGACTGCTCATGCGGCAGAAAGGGTTGTCTTGAAGCTTATGCTTCGGCAACAGCTTTAATAAGACAAACCAAAGAGGCTATGGAGAAAGACCCTGATAGCTTAATGTGGCAGGAATGTGGCGGCGACATTAATAATGTAAGCGGCAGGACAGCATTTAATGCAATGTATAAAGGTGATACAGTAGCTAAAGAGGTTGTTGACACCTTTATCTACTATCTCTCTGTTGGTATTACCGACATTGTTAATATGCTTCAGCCCGAAATTATCTGTATAGGCGGCGGCATCTCAAAGGAAGGTGCCATATTAACAGACCCCATAAACAAATATGTTTGGGAGAAAAACTGCAACTTCTCGGGAGAGGACAACACCATTATTAAAACGGCAGAGCTTTTAAACGATGCCGGAATTATCGGTGCCGCATTTATTAAAAACAGCTTATAATTTTTTAAAAAAGGAGTGCTTAAAATGATTTTAAACAACGCTTTAATAAAAAGCGAGCTTAAAAGCCTTGTAATAGAAAACGGAAAAATCGAAAAAATAAGCACTACGCCCTTTGAAAACGGTGAGGATTTAAAGGGGAAAAGGGTTATTCCCGGACTTATAGATGTTCACACACATGGCTGTAACAATATGGACACTATGGACGCCGATTTTAAGCCTATGTGTGAATTTTATGCTCAGCACGGAACTACCTCGTTTTTACCCACCACAATGACATTTGACACAGATAGTCTACTAAGTGTCACCGAGGCTGATACCGATTTTTTTGGTGCTAACATTTTAGGCTTTCATTTAGAGGGTCCCTTTATTTCTAAAAAATATAAAGGTGCTCAAAACGAGGAATTTATCCGTCTCCCCTCTTTAGAGGAATTTGACAAATACAAAAATGTTTCTATGATTTCACTTGCACCCGAGCTTGAGGGTAGCTGTAAGTTTATACGCGAGGCTTCAAAGAGATGCGTCGTTTCAATAGGTCACACAAATTGCGACTATGAAACTGCATTAGCTGCCATTGACGCAGGTGCACTTTGTTTAACACACACCTACAATGCAATGCCCCCGCTTCATCACAGAAACCCAGGTCCTATTGGTGCAGGCTTTGAAAGAGGCATTTATGCTCAGGTTATATGCGACGGCTTTCACGTTGCAAAGCCTGTAGTTTTAGCAACCTATAAGATGTTTACAGCCGACAGAATGGTTTTAATAAGCGACAGTATTTGCTGTGCAGGTCTTGCTGACGGCGAATATGAATCGGGTGGACTTAAGGTTTATCTAAAAGACTCAGCAGCACGCCTTGCAGACGGCACAATCGCCGGAAGCTGTGCAATGCTTTTTGACTGCGTTAAAAAGGCAGTTGAGTTTGGTGTTCCCTTTGACGATGCTGTTAAAATGGCAACCGAAACACCCGCTAAAATGCTTGGGGTAAACAAAGGACAAATCAAAGAGGGCTTTGATGCCGACCTTATTATAATTGACGATAACTTTAATATAGAGAGCGTCATTATAGGTGGCAAAAAATTTAAATAATCATTATTATCGGGCTTTTCTGTGTTTATCACAGCAAAGCCCACTGTTTTAGTACCATAAATGCAATAGCAGTTGACTTTTAGCGCAAAAAATCCTATAATAAACTAAATAGGACCTTTTTCTAAAAAAAGGAAAAACTTAGCTTTATTTCTGGAGGATTAATTTATGCCTTGTATAAAATGCGGAGCTCCGCTTGAGGATAAAAACGCTGTTTTCTGCGAAAAATGTTATAAAGAGGCTATGAATGCTCAAAATGAGCAAAAAGAGCCTAATAAAAAAACAGATAAACCCAAAAAGAATAAGGATAAAAGAAGTCGCAAACAAAGAACTGTTACAATAATTTTATCTGTTGTTGCAATTTTGCTGATTCTTATTATGATTCCGATTATATGGGTTATGTCTACACTAAACTCCATAGAGCGTGAAAATTTATCAAGTGACCTTGGCATTTCTAAAGAAGAGGACCTCCCCTTCACAGACGAGGTTAAAAACATCGCACTCTTTGGTCTTGACACAAGGCAAAATAATCAGAGCGGTCGTTCTGATGCCATTATTGTTTTGTCTATCGACCGTATCAATAAAAAGATTAAGCTCACTTCATTTGCAAGAGATTCCTATGTTGAAATTGAAGGCAGAAAGAACAAAGATAAAATCACACACGCCTGGGCATACGGAAAGGCAAATCTTGCCGTTAAAACCTTAAATCAAAACTTTGATTTGGATATAACAGATTATGTTTCGGTTAACTTTTATCAGTTTGCCGAGATTATAGATTATATCGGCGGTGTTATGATTGATGTAAGCCAAAGCGAAATGAATGTTATGAACAAGCATTATGTTTCATACATTAGCGACCTTGGTATTCCCTGTGAGCCTATTAAAGAGCCGGGATATCAACTTTTATCGGGTGGACAAGCACTTGCCTATGCCCGTGACAGATACTCGGGAAGCGGCGATGTCGCAAGAGGCGGCAGACAGCGCGAGGTTTTAGCTGCAATGTTTGAAAAAGCGATGCAGATAAATCCCATTAAAATCCCCACGGTTATAGAAATGATTTTATCAGAGTGCACAACCTCAATGACAAGCAGCGAAATGCTCAGCATTGGTATGTGGACACTCGCAAACTCGCCTGAGATGGAGTCATTTGGACTTCCTACTGCTGAGTGTAATGCAGGTGGTCAAATGATTAACGGAACATCTTATTATGTTTACGACCTTGACATTGCAACAAGACTTTTACACGAGTTTATTTATCCCACAGTTGTAAGCACAGAGTCTTCACTTTCAAACAGTGAAAAAGAAAACTCTTCCTCAGAGAAAAAATAATCCTTTAATGAGCGAGGATATTATGGCAGAAGTAAAGATAAAAGAGGCACAGCCTGAGTTTGTATTTAAAGAAAAAAAGGTTTATGATTTTGTTAAAAGAATTTTAGACATTATCTTTTCCATTATAGCCATTATTGTTTTATCCCCCGTTTTTCTTATTGTTGCAATAGCAATAAGAATTTCAGACGGAGGACCGGCGATTTATACCCAAACGAGAGTCGGAAAAAACGGCGTGCAGTTTAAGATGTATAAATTCCGCAGTATGTGCGTTAACGCAGACTCTAAGGAAATGCTTCAGCAGGTTAAAAAGCTTAACGAAATGGACGGGCCTGCTTTTAAAGCAAAGAACGACCCGAGAATTACAAGGATTGGAAAAGTTCTTCGCAAAACAAGCATTGACGAGCTCCCTCAGCTTTTTAACATTTTAATTGGAAATATGACCTTTATAGGTCCTCGTCCTCCACTTGTTTCTGAAACCCGTAAATACACCGAATATCAAAAAAATAGACTTCTTGTAAAAGGCGGTCTGACTTGCTATTGGCAGTGTAGTGGCAGAAACGACATTAAATTTAACGAATGGGTTAGGCTCGACCTTAAATATATAACCGAGCGAAGTTTACTTACAGACCTTAAAATTATATTACTTACCGTTCCCGCAGTTTTCTCGGGCAAGGGTGCAAACTAAAAAGAGGTGCTTTTTATGAAACATTATGATTATCTTATAGTTGGTGCAGGACTTTTCGGCAGCGTATTTGCAAGAGAAGCCTTAAATCGTGGCAAAACCTGCCTTGTTATTGATAAAAGAAACCATATAGCAGGTAACATTTACACCGAAGCCGAGGAAGGCATTAACGTTCACAAATACGGCGCTCACATTTTCCACACAGACAACAAGGAAATCTGGGAATATGCCAATAAATATGCCGATTTTAATAACTATATCAACACACCTATCGCAAATTTTAACGGTGAACTTTTTAATATGCCCTTTAATATGCACACATTTTATCAGATGTGGGGCGTAATCACTCCCGATGAGGCTTTAGCTAAAATCAATGAGCAAAGAAGCATTATTAAGGGTGAGCCTAAAAACTTAGAAGAGCAGGCAATTTCGCTTGTAGGTACAGACATTTATGAAAAGCTCGTTAAGGGCTACACTGAGAAGCAGTGGGGTCGCCCCTGCACCGAGCTTCCCAGCTTTATTATTAAAAGACTTCCTGTTAGACTCACATTTAACAACAACTATTTTAACGACCGTTACCAAGGTATCCCCATCGGCGGTTACACCAAAATGGTTGAAAGACTTTTAGATGGTGCAGACATTCGTCTTAACACCGACTACTTTGAAAACAAAGAAGAGCTTGACGCCCTTGCTGACAAGGTTGTTTACACCGGTTGTATCGACCTTTATTATGGCTACAAATTTGGAAAGCTTGAATACAGAAGCCTTAAATTTGAAAACGAGCTTATTGATAAAAAGGATTATCAAGGTGTTGCAGTTGTTAACTACACCGACAGCGTCAACAAATTCACAAGAATTATTGAGCACAAGCACTTTGAGTTTACAGACAGCGAAAAAACCATTATCACCCGTGAATATCCTGCCGACTGGCAAGAGGGTATGGAGCCTTACTATCCCGTTAACAACCAAGTAAACCAAGAGCTTTACAAAAAGTATGCTGCTGAGGCAGAAAAGGAAGAAAAGGTTGTGTTCGGCGGAAGACTTGGTGGATATAAGTATTATGATATGGACGACACAATCGAGGCTGCTTTAAACCTTGCAAACAAGGAGCTTTAATATTTTGAACATTAAAATTATTGTTGCCGCTCACAAGCCTTACTTTATGCCTGACGACGATATGTATTTGCCGCTTCAGGTTGGAAGCTTTGAAAAAGAAGGTATCGGATTTGCAAGAGATGATACCGGCGATAATATTTCCGAAAAAAATCCCCGTTTCTGTGAGCTTACGGGGATTTATTGGGCTTGGAAGAATTTAGACTGTGACTATATCGGTCTTTCTCATTACCGCAGGCATTTTTGCTTTAAGAAAAAGGGCGATGTTAAGAAAAGCATTTTAAAAAAAGAAGAGCTTGTCCCTATTCTCGATAAATATGATGTAGTTCTTCCTAAAAAGCGCAACTATATAATAGAAAGCCTTTATTCTCACTATGCAAACACACATTCAGAAGAGCATTTAAAAATCTTTAAAGCCGTTTTAAGCGACCTTTGTCCAGAATATTTAGACGAATTCGAGGCACTTAAAAAAAGGCGTAGCGGGCATATGTTTAATATGTTTATTATGAAAAAAAGCCTTGCTGATAACTACTTTTCCTTTATGTTTCCTGTCCTCTTTGAGCTTGAAAAAAGGGTTGACATTGAAAAGGAAAGCGATTTTAACAAGCGAATGTTTGGCAGAATTAGTGAGCTTATGCTTGATATGTGGCTTAGAAAAAACAATATTGCTTACAAAGAAATCCCCTTTATTTACACCGAAAAAATCAATTTGCCGCTAAAAATAAAGAAGTTTTTAATGGCTAAATTCTTTAAAAAGAGCTACGACCAAAGCTTTTGAGGTTATTATGAATAATTTAATTTCGGTTATAATTCCCGTACACAACAATGAAAAAACCTTGGAAAAGTGTGTAAACAGCGTACTTACTGGTACTTATCAAAATTTTGAGATTTTGCTTATTGAAAATGGCTCTGATGATAACAGCCGCGCTCTTTCAAAATCGCTTTCCCAAAGGGATAGTCGTATCAGTGTTTTTGAAAGCGAAAAAGGCGTTTCGAGGGCAAGAAATGTTGGAATTGAAAAGGCGTACGGCGATTTTATAACATTTTTAGATGCCGATGATACATTAACTAAAGACGCTCTTGAAACCTTTGCAAACGGTATGAATCAAGTTAAAAGCGACATTTACTGTGCCTTTAGCGGTGACGGTAAAAATGGCTTTAAGCTTTATTCATCACAGGAACTGCAGGCCTTAATTTCAGACTTTTTAAAAAATCCAACCCAAAGGCTGACCGTTTGGTCAAAGCTTTATTCGAGCGAATTTTTAAAGCAAAGCAAGGTTTTATTTGATGTAAGACTCAGTCACGGTGAGGACAGCGATTTTGTCATAAACCTTTTACTAAAGGCAAAAAGCGTTGCAGTTATAGATAAAACAATTTATAACTACACTGTAAATGAAGACTCGGCTGTACACAAAATAGACAGCTCAGTTTTAGATAAATACGTCCTTTCAATGAGCATAACAAAAGAAAAGCTAATAAACCAAAAAGCCTTTACAGATGATTTTTATTTATACGCCTTAAATAATTTGCTTGTGTTTTTAACACATCAAAGCTTTTCATTAAATGGATATAAAAACCAGAAAAAATCAGCAAAAGATGCTCTCTCCTCTCCCATTTTTAAAGAAGCGCTTTTAAAAGCAAAGCTTAAAAAACTTCCCATAGAAAAGGCTGTTACATTATTTTTTGCAAAGCATAATTTAATTTTACTTTTATCACTTCCTATAAAGCTTAGAAAGGTCTTTAAAAAAATTAAAGCGAGCAGATAAAAATCTGCTCGCTTTTTTATATAAAACTACAAAGAAGTAATATTGTATACGCCGACAAAAGTGCAAAACGGTTTTGATTTGCATTTACAGTTATGGGAATTTCA
>JAFSGZ010000017.1 GCA_017440545.1 Oscillospiraceae bacterium | reverse complement strand
GAGATTTTGGTGACACCGCTTTTGTAGAAGACTGTGTTTATATGTGCTTAGATAACATAAGCGAGCCCACTCGTGCCGAGGTTAAAATTCGCTCGACAGCAAAAAGAGCCTCTGCAACAATTTATCCACTTGAAAGCAGAAAAGCAAAAGTTGTGTTTAGTGAGCCCGTTAAAGCTATTGCCGCAGGGCAATCTGCCGTGTTTTATTTAGGCGACAAGGTTTTAGGCGGCGGATTTATAGTTTAACACTTAAGAATATTTTTGTACTTTTTAAAGAAAAATATTTACATAACATCAAATTTATAATAAAATAGTGTTTGGATTTTTATTTTAATATTAAAGAAACAGGATGAAAAAATGATTTTTAAAGACAACCGTAAAAACAGCATTCTTTTTATAGTAATATGCGTACTGCTTGTAATTAACATAGCTCTTGCAATTTACCTATCTAACTTTGACTGGCATACAAACCATTTCTTAGGTGGCTTTGCCGCAAATCCCACTCCTAACCAGCAAACCTTTGAAACTGCAATTCCGCAAAGTAGTAAAGCTGACGATTCATATCTTGACGACACCGTCTTTGTAGGCGACTCCATAACCTACGGAATCTCCTCATATGGCTATAAATCGCGAGATTATGTGTTTGCCAAAATAGGACTCCATCAAGGCACCGCACTTAATACAAAGTGTGTATACACAAGCAAAACCACAAGCTACACAATAGCCGATGCATTAAGTATGGCAAAGCCGGGTAAAATTATTGTAACTCTCGGAGTTAATGCTCTTTACAGCGTTTACAATGATTCTTTTGTTTCAAACTATCAAAAGTTTATTGATAAAATTAAATTGGCTTCGCCAGATAGTGTAATTATTCTTCAGTCGGTTTTCCCTGTTTCAAGAAATTGGGCAGCATCAAACAGACCCGACGCCAACAACAGAGTTGCCTATGCTAATGACAGAATTGCCGAGCTTTGCGAGCTAAACAGTCTTTACTACCTCAACACCTATGAGGATATGGTAGGAAATGACGGATTTGCAAAAGAGGGTATGACAAGTGACGGACTTCATTTAAGCCGCAAAGGCTATGAAACTGTTTTTAACTATATTTTGACGCACTGTGTCATAAGCAGCGGTGCCTTTACAAAAATAGGTGCTATTACCCCGCCAAATGCTCCTTCAACCACCTCGACAGTTTCACTTCCAAAGCTTGAAAGCATAGACCCCATTTTTAATAACAGCAGTAGCTCATCTTCGGCTCAGTCCTCTTTGTCTTCACAAAATGAAAGCGGTATATCATCAAGTGACAGCACATCTAATGTCACAGCTTCGAGCGATACCTCTTCAAATGATAACACTTCTAAAGACACCTCTTCAAAGGACAGCTCCTCTAAGGAAAACGAGTCGCAAAATCAAAGCAGCGCAGAATCAAAGCCTCAAACAAACGAAACAAGCAGTAAAAACGACACCTCAAGTAAAAATTCATAATCTAAAGCTAATGAACTTTATCGAAGGTGAAACTTATGAAAAAAGAGAATGTGTTTAAAAGGTTTTACCTTAGGTTTGAAACATTAATTAAATACTCTCTTTTAGGAACAGGCACCTCTATTATAAATTTTCTGACCTATTATATTTTAATAGGTATTTTGCCTCTTAATCGCACTATTTTATTTTTTAAATGGTGGGAGATTGCAAACATTTCGGCGTGGGCAGCTTCAAATGTATATTCCTACATTGTGAACAGCAAATTTGTTTTTAAGTCTGATACACAGCAAAAAAGGCAAAAATATAAGGAAATATTCTTGTTTTTTGCGCTCAGAGCAGTTTCGCTGTTTCTCTCAATGCAGATAATGGCGCTATTAATAGAAACGCTTTTAATTTCGCATAATGCCGCCAAGCTTGCAGGAATGTTTATTGAAGTTTTTGTAAATTACCTCACCTGCAAAATGTTTGTTTTTAAAAAGAAAAAGTAAATTTTGCCACTATGTAAACAGCTTTGCATAGTGGCGTTTTTTATTGACTATAATTATAGTGAATTTGAGCTTAATTTATTGACGAGGACTTAAAAATATAGTATAATATTTATCAATAATGGATAATTATTGCTTTATTAAGAAATTAATTTATTTATATATAAATTAAATGCGAGAAATAAGTTACGGCTGTGCGTATCCGTATCACTTTTCGCAACAAATAATTTGGAGGTTAAATTTAAGTGTCAGTAGAACAAAACAAAAAAGCCTTTAAGTCTAAAAACAAGACAGGCTTTAAAAAAGCTGCGCCTAAAAAGTCGGCGCAGCCAAGTAAAAAAGGGCAGGGCAAACAGGATAACAAAAAGTCTCTTAAAGCCCCCTCAAAAGTCCAAAGCTTTTATAAAGCTGAAGCAGGCAAATCAAAAAAGGCAGCATTGGATAAAAAGCCTCGCCTTCCTCTTTCTCCCCTTCGCATTATTATGCTGGGAGGACTTAACGAGATAGGCAAAAATCTAACTGTATTTGAGTATAAAGATGATATAATCGTACTTGACTGCGGAATAGCATTTCCCGATGATGAAATGCTCGGAATTGACGTTGTGCTTCCCGACTTTAGCTACCTTGTAAAAAATGCTGATAAAATCAGGGGTATTATACTAACACACGGTCACGAGGACCACATTGGCGCACTTCCCTATTTTTTAAAGCAGGTTAATGTTCCTATCTATGCTACAAAGCTCACATTGGGACTTGTTGAGAACAAGCTTGCCGAGCACAAGCTTTTAGGCTCGGCAAAGCTTAATGTAGCTTCCCCCGGAAGTGTTGTTAAGCTCGGCTGTATGAGTGCTGAATTTATTCACGTTAACCACTCTATCCCCGACGCTGTTGGCTTTGCCATTAGAACTCCTGTGGGTACAATAGTTCACACAGGCGACTTTAAGATAGATTACACCCCCATTCAAGGCGGAATGATTGACCTTGCGAGGTTTGCACAGCTTGGTGAAGAAGGCGTTTTAGCACTTATGGCAGACTCAACCAACGCTGAACGCCCCGGATACACCGCAAGCGAGAGAAATGTTGGCGAATCGTTTGACCCCTTATTTAAAAAGGCTAAAGACCGCCGCATAATAATTGCAACCTTTGCTTCAAACATTCACAGAATTCAGCAAATTGTTGATATGGCTGTGAAATACAACAGAAAGGTTGCTGTTTCGGGAAGGTCGATGGTGAGCGTTGTTGAAACCGCCATTAATTTAGGCTATCTTTCAATTCCCGAAAACATTTTAGTGGACATTGAGGATTTAAACCGCTACCGTGCAGATGAAATGGTTATCGTTACAACCGGCAGCCAAGGCGAGCCTATGTCGGCACTTAGCCGAATGTCATCGGGTGAGCACAAGCAGGTTTCGGTTAACTCGAGCGACCTTATCATTATTTCAGCAACCCCAATTCCCGGCAACGAAAAGCTTGTAAGCCGTGTAATTAACGAGCTTATGAAGCTTGGCGCCGAGGTTATTTATGAAAAAATGTATGAGGTTCACGTTTCGGGACACGCCTGCAAGGGTGAGCTTCAGCTCATTTTAAGTTTGGTTAAGCCTAAATATTTCATTCCCGTTCACGGTGAATACAAGCATCTTTGCAAAAACGCACTAATTGCAGAGAGCGTTGGTATGCCAAGAGAAAATGTTATTATTTCAGACTTAGGCAAGGTTATTGAAACCGATGGCGATAGTATGAAATTTAAGGAAACCGTTCAGGCAGGAAAGGTGTTTGTTGACGGCATTGGCATTGGCGATGTTGGTAACATTGTGCTTCGCGACAGAAAGCATCTTGCCGAGGATGGACTTATCATAGTTGTTGCAGCTATAAACTCGCAGTCGCACGCACTTGTTTCAGGTCCCGATATTATTTCGCGCGGATTTGTTTATGTTCGCGAATCGGAAGAGCTTATGGACAGAGCAAAAATCATTATTAAAAATACTCTTGAGGCAAAGCTTGACGACGGTTATATTGACTGGCCTTCAAT
>JAFSGZ010000003.1 GCA_017440545.1 Oscillospiraceae bacterium | reverse complement strand
CGACAACTTTGATAAAAGCTATGACACTATTATAAGACTTATGCTTATGAGCCGCGCAAACCTTGTTGTTTTCCCAATTCAAGACCTACTCGGCTACGGCTCGGACACCCGCCTCAACACCCCCGGCAAAGCCGAGGGCAACTGGAGCTACCGCATAACAAGAGAGCAGCTTATGGGCCTTAACAGAGAGCGTTTCTTAAATTTAAACCGCCAATACAGCAGAATATAAAACGCACACAAATTAAATTATATAATAACCTAAATGTCGAAAAAAAGACACTCTCGGCTTGAGAGTGTCTTTTTTCTTTATATTTTTAAAATTTCCAAACCGTCTGCATTATTTTAGCAGGACCGTCTTTTTCAAATTTTCCGTAAAAAACAGTCAAGAGACTGCCATCGGGCAGCTCAACTGTCGAGGGGTAGCCCAAATCCCAATCAAAAGTGTCCTTCGTGGCGATGATATTGTCGGTATCCCAACTTTGTCCGCCGTCAAAGGAGAACATCGCCTTAATGGAAAAGGGTTCGCTTCTATATCCATAGGTTGAAATTAGTGCCCCTGACGAGTGCTTTAAAATATGACAGGGCGCGCCGCCGAAATCCGAAAGTAGCTTTACAGGCTTTGACCAGCTTTTTCCGCCGTCCTTAGAAATGCTTTGATAGGTTGTAAACTTATACTCAACTCTTATATGACAAATTATTGTACCATCTTTAAGCTGTATGGCGTACGGTTCACAGGACATTTTACTTTGTCCCTTTTCCTCTATACTTTCAATTTCGCCTAATTTTTGCATACTGCCGTCAAGATTTACTCTGTAAGCCTCGATAGGCTGATATTCGCTGGTGGTTGTAAACCTTGTTCCGACCCAAATTATAGTACCGTCTTTAAGCTCAATAGGGCCGTGAGGAGAGGTTATGGGACTTTTATAAATTTCGCCGAATGTTTTTCCGTTATCATAGCTTATTGTGAATGTTGAGCCGAGGTACTTTTTTTCGTCCTCATCGCTTATTTGCTCAACGCGGCAGGAAATGAGATTTTTTACCTCATCGCTTCTTTTACTTTCTGAAAGCCACAGCCTTTGTGCCTCTCGGTTGTTATTAAATGAAGTAACAAGCAGCCCGCTCTCACCAAAGGGGCAAAGCCCTACATCGCGGTCGTCAAGAGGGGTGTCTATTGCAGGGGTGGGCGCACTGTAGCTTTCCCCTTCATTTTCGCTAAATGAGATTAATGCCTTGCCAAAAGGGCAGACATGTCCAAGCCTTAAGCCCGATGCTCCCACCGCAATTTTGCCGTTCTTTAGACGAGTAGCGGTAGGCCAGGCAAAATAATTAAAAAGTCTGTCGGTGCTTTCCATTATAACATGAGGTTGTTTTATAACCTTTATTTTCATATTTCACAAGCTCCTTTAGCTTTTTACCCAAATTATAGCAATACCAAAACTAAAAAGCAATACAAAAAAAGGAAAAATACTTCTTTAAGAAGTATTCTTCCTTTATAAATTCTTTTTTAGATTTTTGTCATATTAGCGGGGAGGCTTGAAACATTTTTAATTGATGTAACTCTCATTGAATCTACAACGCTTTCAAAGCCTAAAATGGAGTTATCCCACTCGCCCTTCATAATTGAAAGGTTTGAGTAACCGCTGTAGCTGTACTCTACAGCATAGTATGAAATGTGTTCCTGTTTGTCGCCTTCAAATTCATTATTCATATAATCAACATAAACAGTAAATACACCTGCTTTGTTATCGGTGTAGCCGAGCTGCTTATGAGCATAACTTCCGCCACCGCCTGCGGCAGGGAAGAAAATGTTGAAGTATCCGTCCTTATAGGTGTGTGTATCAATGAAGAATTCATACTCTCCCTGTGCTTTAAGCTTTTCAAACTGCGCGTCGGATATAACGAATTTTTCTCTGATAGCCTTAAGAATTGCTGCCTCGGGAATTTTATAATTAAATTCGTCAATAGCGTACTCGGGTTTTATAGCATTTTGCCAGGTGGTGTCAAGCATAACCTCAAAGGCAGGTGAACCGTCCTGATTTATCTTTAAATCGCCCCTCAAGGTTGGCGCGGGTATTACAATGCCCGTAGTTTTCATCTTAAAGTTATTCTGACCGCAGAGGGTGCATTTGCTATTCTCAAGCTCGTGTGCCTCTAAGCCTATAGCTTCATTACAGTCTGCACAAACCACACTATGATTTATAACATCAAGCTTTGAAGCGTCAATAATATTTTTGCCTGTGTTGAAAGGCTCGGCCCTTTTGTTTGTATGCTTACAGACAGGCTTTTGGCTTGCATTTTCACTTACTTTAGAGGAAGTGGGATTTGAGCTTACATTGGGCGAGCTTGTCTTTGAAGAAGTGCCCTTTGAAGATGTGGCATTAGACGACGAGGTGCTTTGAGTAGAAGCGGTGCTCTCTACCGTTTCTTCCTTTAAAACCGAGGTTGTAACCTCAGCTTTAACCTTTAATTCGGTGAGCTTTGCTGTAACAGAGGCTTTAACTGCTGTTAAAACAGCCCTTAGTTTGCTGTCCTCTTGGTTGTCATTAGAAGAAATTTTAACATCAACGGTGGCATTTTCTTTAATAAAGCCGCTGTCATTAGCTATGGTGACGAGGTTTTGGACAACCACTTCAACCTTTTTGTCTTTAAACTCAACCTTATCCTCTATTGTTTTTGCATCAGCATTTACAGGCTCGACCGCAAGAACAACGCCCTCTGCATCTAAATAGAGTCTGAACTGTGGGTTAATGGTTACAAGCACAACCGATGCATAGCTTTCGGGTTTTACAAAGCCTGCGCTCTCGTCAGATGTGATTTGCGAGCTTTCTCCCGTTACCTCTTTGGGCGCACAGCCTACAAGAGAGGTAAGTGCAACTGCTACGCAAAAAATTAGACAAAGTATCTTTTTCATAATTTTCTCCTTTTATATTAATTAAAATCATAAAAACTATATTGGTCTGCTGTTTTAGTAGTAATGCTTTTACCATCTATAATAAGGGTTGCAGCAAAGCTGTTTTCTCGGGTTGTCTTAATAATATATCCGTTATCTAAGGTTAAGGTTGCGCCGAGGGTATCACCATCGTCGCTTGTGTATTTACCCGAAGCAATAGTTTTTTCTTCCCTTATAAAGCTATTAGTAGCTATTCTCTGCAGCTTTTCGTGTTTGATTATGTAGGTCATTGCGCCAGGGTCAATAGTAATTATTTTCGCCTGTCTTGTAAAGGGCTCCAAATACCCTTCGACCATAAACGGCTCATTTGACACCTCGTAAAGCCACTGGCATTGAATAGTTTCACGATGAGGTATCATTCCGCCATAGCTTTTCTCGCTTATTATGTCGTCGGCGTTAACCGGTAGCAAGTCAATCCCTTTTAAAACCTGATATTTAACATTATCGTCGACAAAATAAACTACATCAATTTTTCCGTAAAAATCCTTGTCTACAAAAAATCCTGCATCCTTATTGTTATTAACAAAGTCTTTCCAGGTGTCATCGGGGTTATATGTAAAGGTTAAATTTTTGTCTGATAGTAAAACCTTTTGACCGTCCAAAATCGAAGGCTCGCCGTTTACAGCAAAATTAAAGCTTGGCTTTTTAGTAACCACAACAGCATAAAAGCTAAAATGCTTAAGCCTTGCGACGACATCATCTTTAGAAACGGTTGCCTCAATTTTTTCGGTCTGACCGTCATCTGAAATGTAATAAACCTCAATTAAATGCTTTGAAGAGTCAAAGTCCTTTGGCAAGGGAAAGCTCACCTCAACCTCGCCGTTTGGCTGAACCTTTTTGTCGTCAAGGGTGGCGTTTATGTCGTAAAGCACAATGCTTTGCGCCTCGGGCAGCACTTTTTTAGCGTCTGAAGTGTCCTTTACAATTTGGGTTTTAATAACCGTGTTTTGAGGAAACTCTCCGCCCGAAACCAAAACGGCAACCTTTTCCGTTTCTAAAGAGGCAGCCGCACTGCTTGCAAAGGTGTCGTCGTCTTTATCGCTACCGCACGATGCAAAGGAAAAAATGAGTAACAATGAAATTAAGAGAACGCCAATTTTCTTCATCAGATACACCCTCATTAATTTTATAATTATAACTTTATTATAAATCTATCCTCGACGCAAGTCAATTAAAAAGCTTTAGTTTAGCTAAAGCCTAATTAAATGTATTTATTATTTTCTTTTTGTTTTTTAAGGCGTAATTATAGGCAATTTGGGTGCCGCTCTTTCGCGATTTTGGCGCGTACTCACTATTATAATAAACTACACAAACACAGCTTTTGTCTATCATTTCATAATTTCGCTCGACATAAGACGCCCTGCCTGAATTTAGTATTTTTTGTGGATAATAGGTGTCCTCGTAGCTTTCAAGCAAGTAATTTTTATAGTGCTCACTTATATACGGATATTCCGCCCTCACATATACTCTTTGTATGTGGGGGTATTTTTGTTTTAATTCGGTGGTTGCTAAATAACATAGGTCATCAAATGCGCTTTTGCTGCCAAATAAGAAAATGTAAATTTCCTCGTTTACAATCAGCGCCTCGATTTGTTGTTTAATTTTCTCTTTTAACTCATTTTTGTTTTCTATTTCTCTGTGACCGAAAAAGCAAGCAGTATTTCTATTCATAAATTTCTCCTTAAAAAAATAAAGTGGATATACTATATATCCGTTTTTAACATTATAACACATAATCCATCTAAAATAAATATACAATATATTTATTATGAGGTGAATTTATGGCTGTTAAGAGTGTTTCTATTAGAATTGAAGAAGAAATGTTGAATAAAATCGCACATATTGCTGATTATGAAGGCAGAAGCGTAAACAGTCAGGTGCTTGTTTTAATAAGAGAGAATATTAAAGCTTTTGAAGAAGCCAACGGTACTATTGACGGTAATATCACCCCCGCATCAAACGTAAAACCAACTCGCAAATAACAAAAAACTCTGTATTAGTTATAATTGTGTGTAGAGAGGTTGGTGGGCTATTTTATGAGCAAACAAATAGAGTTTAAGAATAGAGATAGATTTATTCAGTTGGGAATTGCTATTGCTGCTTTACGTAAAATGCGTGGTATGTCACAGGAACAGCTTGCCGAGAAATCAAATGTCAGCCGTTCACATATTAGTGCCATTGAAGCACCAGGTTTAGTTCGTCCTTTCTCTTTAGATGTGTTTTTTAATATTGCAGATGCTTTGGAAATAGACCCTGCAGATTTAATTGGCGCAACAGTGTTCCCCGATAAGATTCTTAAAAACAATAAATAATTTACAAGCCGAAGGCTCTATGCAAATTTACAGAGAATTGTATTAAGGGGTGCAGATTAATGAAAACAGAATTTGCTGATAAATATATTACTTTAGGTTTAAAAATTGCCTACTATCGAAAAAAGGCTGGCTACACACAAGAGGTATTTGCAGAGCTTATTGATAAAAGTGTAAACTTTGTAGGGCAGGTTGAAGGCACAGGTACGGTTCGCGGGGTTTCTTTGGAGACCTTATTTAAAATTGCACAGGTGCTTAAAGTATCGCCATCTAAATTATTGGAAGAAGATTAAAATTTAAAAGGACTTTGACAGCGTCAAAGTCCTTTTTGTTTTACTTATTTATTGCTGTTTGATGCGCCGCCGTAGCTTGATGTTGTATCGCCGAATACGGTTACGCCCGAGGTTTTAACCTTTGAGGTTGCAACTCTCTTCATAAGCTCCTCATAGTAGAAGTCCTCATCAAAGGGGATTTCAACCATTTTGCCTGTCCAGTCGGAAAGGTGAATAGCATTTGAAATTGTAAGACCCTTAATGCCTTCCTCACCGCCTGCAATGAGGGGCTCTCCTCTTAAGATTGCGCCGCCCCAAGCCTTTAAAACGCCAACGTGCTGTTCGTTTAAGCCGTCGGTTTCAACCTCTACCTCGTGGGTGGGAACGATAGCGAAGATGTCTTTTCTTTCGCTCTTTGAAAATTCCTGCTCAGAAACTTCAAATTCGATAAGCTTTAAGTCTTTATTATTTTCAACAACGATTTTAGCTTTATCCATCTGAACTTCAAAACGGTTTGTACCACAGCCGTCGCCTGTTGTTGTTACAAACACGCCTGTTGCGCCGTTTGCATACTCAGCGTAAACTGTTACATCGTCTTCAACCTCGATGTCGTGCCACTTGCCGTATTTTGCGTGTGCCTGAATTTTAACGGGCATACCGCAAATCCACTGCCAAAGGTCGAGCTGGTGGGGACACTGATTCATTAATACGCCGCCGCCTTCGCCTGCCCAGGTTGCTCTCCAGTCGCCTGAATCATAGTAGAACTGATTTCTGTACCAGTCGGTAATCATCCAGTTTGTACGTCTAATCTCGCCGTATTTGCCGCTGTCAACAAGCTCTTTTACCTTTCTAAATACGTGGTTTGTACGCTGATTGAACATCATACCGTAAACAACGTTGCATTTTTTTGCAAGCTCGTTCATCTCGCGAACCTTTTTAGTGTAAACGCCTGCGGGCTTTTCAACCATTACGTGAATACCGCGCTTCATAGCTTCCATAGCGTATGTAGGATGGTCGTAGTGGGGAACTGCAACGAGTAGGGCGTCGATAAGACCGCTGTCGAGCATTTCAATTCCGTCTGTAAAAAGAGCTACGCTCTCGGGGAGCTTTTCTTTAGCCCAGTCAAGTCTTGCGGGGTTTGTGTCGCAAACTGCTGCGAGAACAAAATCCTCGCACTTGGGAACAAAGCTCTGTGCGTGAGCTGAACCCATATTACCGATACCAATAATACCTAATCTGATTTTTTCCATTTTGTCCACTCCTTATCTAAATCCCATAGCGGCAAGATTATTAAAGCTACGCTTTAAGCAATCAAAGGGGTCTTCGCCGTAGCACTCGTCCTGCTCAACTACTAAATACTTTGTGCCTGCCTTTTCAGCCTTTTCAAATACTCTGTCAAAGTTTATATTACCCTCACCGATAACAGCATATCTACCGCCGTTTGCGTGGTAGGTCATATCCTTTAGGTGAATAACGGGAAGTCTGCCCGAAAGCTTTTCAATCCAAGCGGCAGGGTCGCCACCTGCAAACTGTACCCAATATGTATCCAAAATAAAGCCGAGCTCGTCGGGAGCAAAATCCTGTGCTATTTTTTCTAAAATGGGCACGCCGTCAACTCTCTGAAACTCTCTTGCGTGGTTGTGGAACATAAAGTATTTGCCCATTTCCTTCATTTTCTTTGCAACGGGCTTATACATTTCAACAAAGCCGTCATAAGCGTGTCTTTCGGCATCTTCCATAAAGCCATACCAGCCGCTGCCGATGTAATCACAGTTAAATACATCGTGGTCGCGAGCTACCTTTTCGGTCTCCTCGGTGAGCGCCTTGGGGTCGATGTGTGTGAGCACACATTTAAGGCCGTTTTTATCAAGCTGCTCTTTAAGCCAATCTGCCTCATAAGCGCAGGTGCCCGAAATCTGAACATTCTTATAGCCAATATCGGCTACCTTTTTAAGAGAAAGTGCAAAATCGTCGAGAGTTTTGCAGTGCTGATTTAATGTGTAAAATTGTGCGCCTATTTCCATAGTTTACAGTCCCTCCGTTACCTTTCTGAGTGCAGCACAGCCGGCGTCGAAAGCCTCTTCATTACTGCCAAAGCTTTTGGTTTTACCAACCTGAATTTCTTCTCCCTTTTTTTCTAAGCCTGCAAGGCCGCTGAACACTGCAAGGTGCGGCTCAAGAGTGATGTGTCTGCCGCCCATTTTAATGTACTGTTCAATAATATGTCTTATATTACCTGCGCCCTCACCTGCGGGAACAACGTTTCCGTCCTCTAATGCATCTTTGATATGAATATATTTAAGATATTTAGAAAGACGCGCGAAAGCCTCTTTTGTGTCCTCTTTACACTGAACCATATTGGCAGGGTCGAAAACGCCCTTAATGTTAGGGATAGCAGTGTAAATATCAAGACATCTTTCGGTTGTGTCGCCGTAAATACCCTTTTCATTTTCGTGGCAGAGTGTTACGCCTGTGCCTCTTGCAATTTCTTCCATAACAGAGAGGCGGTCGATAACCTCGTTTTTGAAAATCGCGGGGTCCTTACCCTCGGGGATATAGAATGAGAACATTCTCATATTCTCGGCACCTAAAATGTTTGCAATTTCAATGGTGTGCTTTAATTTTTCAAGGTGCGCCTTAAAGTCGTCCTTTTCAATGTCAATTTTGCCGATAGGCGAGCCTATTGACCAAATTTTAAGTCCGTTGTTATCAAATTTAGCCTTAACCTCGCGAGCCTTATCGAGAGTAATGTCTGCTACATTTACATCGTCAACATTTCTAATCTCGATACCGTCGAGGCCGTTTCTTTTAAGGGCATCTATCTGACCGTCGACCATAGGGGAGGACTCATCGGCAAAAGCGTAGTAAAAAATTCTATCCATATTTTACACTCCTGAATATGCCGAAAATCCGCCGTCGATGGGGATTGTAACGCCTGTTACAAAGCCTGCCTTATCTGCATCGCAGAGCCACTCAACTGCACCAAGAAGCTCCTCGCTCTCGCCAAAGCGGCCCATAGGGGTTGAGCGTAAAATCTTTTCTGTTCTGGGGGTTGCGCTGCCGTCCTCATTAAAGAGAAGGCCTCTGTTTTGATTTGTTACGAAAAATCCGGGAGCGATTGCGTTTACACGGATATTCTCTTTAGCAAAGTGAACTGCAAGCCACTGTGTAAAGTTTGAAACGCCTGCTTTTGCTGCGCTGTATGCAGGGATTTTGGTTAAAGGTCTGTATGCGTTCATTGAAGAAATGTTTAAAACGCTGCAGCCCTCTCTGCCGAGCATATCTCTTATAAATGCCTGGCTGGGCATTAACACGCCCTTAAGGTTAAGATTGAATACAAAGTCAAAGCCCTTTTCGTCGATGTTAAAGAAGCTTAAAAAGTCCTCTGCACACTCGTCACCCTCGGTGTACTCCTCGTTTTTGGTTGTGCACTTGGGGCTGTTGCCGCCTGCACCGTTAATTAAAATGTCGCATTTACCAAGGTCGTTTAAAACTGCCTCGTGAACAGCGTTTATGCTCTCCATATCAAGAACGTTACACTTATAAGCCTTTGCAACGCCGCCGTTTTTTACAATTTCATCGGCATAGCCCTGTGCTGCCTCAAGGTTTAAATCCAAAAGAGCAACCTTGTCGCCCTTTTCTGCAAAAAACTTTGCAAAAGAGGAGCAAAGCACGCCGCCTGCGCCGGTAATAACTACTACTCTGTTCATTTTAGGTTTCCTCCCTTTATTTTTTAAGCTTTTCTACTGCTTCAAAGAGTCCTGCAATATAGGTAGCGCCGAGAGCACGGTCGAAAAGTCCGTAGCCGTATCTGCCCTTCTCGCCCCAAATCATTCTGCCGTGGTCGGGTCTTACATAACCGTCAAAGCCGTTATCAACAAGAGCCTTAACAATTCCGAACATATCAATAGAGCCGCAGTCTGTGGGGTGTCCAACCTCTTCAAACTTTCTTGTGCCTGTGTATTTGATGTTTCTTAAATGTAAGAAGTGAATTCTATCGGCAAACTCTGCAGCCATCTCTACTAAATCGTTGTCGGGATTTGCGCCGAGTGAGCCTGTGCAGAATGTAAGTCCGTTATTCTTAACAGGAACGATGTCTAAAAATCTCTTTAAATTATCTCTGTTAATGATAATTCTGGGAAGTCCGAAAATGCCCCACGGTGGGTCATCGGGGTGGATAGCCATATTGATGCCGCTCTCCACAGCTACGGGGATTACCCTTGTTAAGAATTTCTCTAAATTCTTCCAAAGCTGTTCGTCATCAATTTTGCTGTATGCATTTAAAAGGTCGCGAAGGCCTTCCTGTGTGTAGCTTGCGTCCCAACCGGGAAGTGCCAAATCGCCATTTAAGGGATTTAATGCCAATACTGTTTCCTCATCGTAAGCGAGAGCGTTTGCGCCGTCGGGCTGCTGATGCTCAAGCTCACTTCTCAGCCAGTCAAAAACCGGCATAAAGTTGTAGCATACGCATTTTACGCCTGCTTTTCCGAGGCGTCTTATATTTTCGCAGTAGTTCTCAATAAGCTCGTCTGCCTTTTCGTTTCCGAGCTTAATATCCTCGGGAACAGGAACGCTTTCAACAACCTCAAACTCAAGGCCGTGACTAGCTGCGTCGCTTTTAATTTTCTCGATGCTTTCTGTGCTCCAAATTCCGCCCGGCTTTACATCGTAAACCGCCGATACAATGCCTGTCATGGTGGGAATTTGACTGATTTTTTCAAGTGTTACGGGGTCGTCTTGTCCGTACCATCTGAATGTCATTTTCATTTTAAACACCTGCCATTTCTGCCATTTTGGCTTATATTCATTTTAATAATACTATAAAAATAACTGCAATAATATTGTTTATATTTTCTTTTTATATTGCAAATATTATCATTGTGTGGTAGAATGGATAAAAAAGGGGGTAATTTTACGGATAAATACTTTGAATTTAAAAACGACGAGCTTAGTTTTCATTACTCAAGGGATTTAAAACCCGACCCCGCGGGCTTTAAAATGCACAACCACGAATACTGCGAGCTTTACTGCTTTTTTGGCGGCAAGGGCGCATTTATAATAGAAGGAAACAGATACCCTTTAAAATCGGGAAGTATTTTAATAATGAGACCGTCAGAGGCGCACGCCATTGAAATTGACACAAGCGAGCCTTATGAAAGAATGTCGCTTCACTTTATGCCAAGCACCTTTTTGTCTTTAGACCCCGACCTAAAGCTGCTTGACATTTTCTTTTCGCGCGAGCTTGGAAAGGGAAACCTTTTCTTGCCGCACGATTTTTCATCTCCGCTATGCTCAGAAGCAATTTCTTCATTAAAAGAAAGGCGGCAAAACGAGAGGCTTCACATTCTTTCATCGCTTTTTATAATTTTAAACGAGCTTTCGGTAGCCTTTAAAAAGAGGGCGTCAGAGCCAAGCAAGCCATTGAGGGTTGACAGCCAGATTATAAGCTACATAAACCAAAATCTTTCGTCTAATTTGTCGCTTGATTTATTATGCTCTACATTTTATATAAGTAAACCTCAGCTATGCAGAATTTTTAAAGCTGCCACCGGTTCAACAGTTTGGGAGTATATCACGGTTAAAAGACTTATGGCGGCACAGCAGCAGATAAAAAATGGAGTCGCGCCCACCAAGGCAGCTCTTTCCTGCGGCTTTAACGATTATTCGGTTTTCTACAGAGCCTATAAACGCCGCTTTAACACCTCGCCAAAGGATATATAATTAAAAATTGTTTTACGAATTGTATATTAATCAGCATTTTATACATAAAGTTTATAAAATAAACTAAAAACCGACAATTTAGGTTTGTTGACAAAGCCTTTATATAGTGATATAGTTAGCTTGTAGTAAAAATTGGAGATATTAAAATGAAATTAAAAAAATTACTTTGTTTATTGTTAATAGGAGTATTTGCGCTGTCGTTTGCCTCTTGCCAAAAAAAGCCTGATGGCGATACAAGCTCTATCGACAGCCAAAATGCAGGAAGAAAGGTCAGGGTTGCAGTTTCAATACTGCCCGAGCGCGAGTTTGTCCGCAAGGTAGGCGGCGGCAACGTTGAGGTTATCACAATGATTCCGCCCGGAAACAGCCCCGCAAATTACGAGCCGACACCCTATGAACTTAAGCTTTTTGAGGACGCTGATATTTACTTTGCCATCGGTGTGCCGACAGAAAGCGCGCATATACTTAAAAATGTTTCAGACAAGGTTAAGGTTGTAATGCTAAATGAGGCGGCAAAAGAGGAATACGACGAGCTAACGCTTGACGGCGAGCGCGATGTACACATCTGGCTTTCACCCAAAAGGGTTAAGGTTATGGTTGACAAAATTGCCGAGGAGCTTTCTATTTTAGACCCACAAAATAAAGAAAGCTACCTTAAAAACGCGGAAGACTACAAAAACGAGCTCGACGATGCTTCAACCGAAATTCGCCGCACCCTCGCAAACCTTAAAAACCGCGAAATTATAGTTTACCATCCTTTTATAAATTACTTTGCCGACGAGTTTAACCTCACGGCTCACGCCCTTGAAAGAAACGGCAGAGAGGTTTACGGCGCAGCATTAACTGAAATGGTGGATTTAGCTAAAAATAAAAAAATCAGCACAGTATTCTACCAAAAGGAAGTTTCAAAGCAGGGGGCACTCGCCTTCGCGGAGGACATTGAGGGACAGGCAGTTGAGCTTATGCCGCTTGCCGAATATTATGTTGAAAATTTAAAAAATATGGCAGAAAAAATAAAAGAGGCTGACAGTAAATGAGTTTGGCTTTAGAGGTTAAAAATTTATACGCAGGGTATAATAACACATCAATTATACAGAACGTATCCCTCTCGCTGTGCGAGGGGGAATTTCTCGCTATTATAGGTCCTAACGGAAGCGGCAAAACAACCTTTTTAAAAACTCTTTTATCTCTTTTGCCGCTGCAATCGGGCGAGATAAAAATTTTAGATAAGCCGCACTTTAAAATGACACAAAAGCTCGGCTATGTGCCGCAAAGTGCTGATATAAACCGAGATTTTCCCATTTCGGTTTTGGAAACGGTTGCGACAGCCTTTAACAAAAACCCTCTTAACCCCTTTAGCTTTTTAAACAAAGAGAAAAAGGAGAGGGCGCTTTGTGTTTTAGAAAAATTAGAGCTTTCTGACCTTTATAAAAAGAATGTAAACGAGCTTTCGGGCGGTCAGCTTCAGCGGCTTTTAATTGCAAGGGCAATAGCCTCAAATCCTCGCATTTTAATTCTTGACGAGCCCACAGCAAGCGTTGACCCCGCCTCGCGCGAGCATATCTACTCGCTTTTAAATAAGCTTCAAAGCGAAACTACAATTATAATGGTAACCCACGACCTTTTCTCGCTTTCAAAGGGCATTACAAAGCTTTGCTTTATAAACGGCGACCTTAAATATTTCGGCAACCCCGATATAGACAAAGACACCCTCTTTTCACTCTACTCAAATGGGGAGGGAACAAAATGATTGATGCATTTTTAAATTACGCCTTTATACGAAACGCCGTTTTTGCCCTCATTCTTTCAAGCATAGTTTGCGCTCTTATCGGCGTTATCATTTCTGAAAAAAAGATGATTATGCTTACAGGCTCGGTTGCCCACACAGCCTACGGCGGAGTTGGGCTTGGCTTTTTAATAGGCGTAAATCCGCTTTTGACAGCTATGCTTTTTGCGGTTTTATCGGCACTTATAATAGGCTATTTTAAGTCGCGCGGCGGCAAAAAGAGTGATGAGCTTATAGCTCTTTTGTGGTCGTTTGGAATGGCGCTCGGTATACTATTTGTATATTTCACAAAGGGCTACCCGCCCGATATGCAGACCTATCTTTTCGGAAACGTTTTAACCGTTACAAAAAGCGACCTTATACTAATGGCGGTTTTAACCTTAATTGTAGCTTTTGTTATAATAATGCTGTTCTCCGACTGCAAGGCGCTTTTGTTCGACGAGCAGTTTTTAACTCTTCGAGGCGTTAAGACAAAGCTTTTAAATTACATTATTTTAGTCTTAATATCACTTTCGGTTGTGGTACTAATCAAATCGGTGGGAATTATACTCTCACTGGCGCTTTTATCCGCCCCCTCTGCCGCTTCCGCGCTTTTTGCAAAAAGGCTATGGGCAAGAATGACGCTGTCCTTTGTGTTTTCGCTAATCATAACCCTATCGGGACTCGCACTTTCGCATTTTCTGCTTCTGCCCGCCGGCGCCATGATAGCCATAATCGCCGCCACCTTTTACGCCCTGTCATTAATAATAGCCAAAATAAAAAAATAAATGAAATAACTTAAGCCCACCGCCAATAAAGGCGGTGGGCTTTTTTATTTAAATCCTCGTGTGGAATTATAATAGACAAATATTAGAAAATATGCTATTCTAAATACGGAGGATAATTACTATGATAAATAGGTTTTTGAACTTTTTGAGGAGATACTGGATTTGTATTTTATTAAGTGTGATAATGGTAATAGGCATTTCTTTATCGACTCGTTATGCGAATTTATATGAAAGTGGCAGTGGTATGATACGATTTGATTTGAGGGAATTGTATCTTATCTT